>DUSX01000061.1 GCA_012842395.1 Bacillota bacterium | reverse complement strand
TAGGCCTCCCGGCCAGGGGGCCTGCGAAGCAGCAGCGCCACCTCTCTGTGGGCGGCCGCGTGCTTCGAGAGGTCGTCATAGACTATGAGCACGTCCTTGCCGCTGTACATGAAGTGTTCAGCCATGGCACACCCAGCATACGGGGCGACGTATTGAAGCGGCGCAGGGTCGCTTGCGGATGCTGCGACGACAATTGTATAGGGAAGCGCTCCATGCTCTTCGAGCACACTCACGGTCTGGGCTATGCTGGAGGCCTTCTGGCCTATCGCGACGTAGACGCAGAGCACCCCCGAACCCTTCTGGCTGATTATGGCATCCACCGCGATGGACGTCTTCCCAGTCTGCCGGTCGCCGATGATGAGCTCGCGCTGCCCTCGCCCGATGGGCACCATGGCATCCACCGCGAGGATGCCCGTCTGGAGCGGCACGCTCACGGGCTCACGGTCCGCAACGCCGGGCGCGGGCCCCTCGATCTGACGCCTGGTGCGAGCAAGGATGGGCCCCTTCCCGTCCACCGGGTCGCCGAGGGGGTTTACCACGCGGCCGAGGAGTTCCTCGCCCACAGGGACGTCTGCCACCCTTCCCGTGCACCGGACGACGGTCCCTTCGACGATCCTGTCCCCGCCGCTGAGGACGATGCAGCCCACAGCGTCCACGTCCAGGTCGAGCACCATCCCCTCGCCGCCCCCGTCAAACACCACGAGCTCTCCGGCCATGGCGGACGGAAGGCCGCTCACCCTTGCGACGCCGTCGCCGACGGCGACTACGGTGCCCACTTCTTCCACCACGGGAGCCGGCGTATAGCTCCTGACCAGCTCGATAGCGGACCTGAGGGTCTCGCGCGAAAGGCCCACACCCCCAGGCTCCCCCGGCGCCGGGATCGTCACCGCAGCGCGAAGATGGTCGGCGAGTTTGGCCCGAAGCTCCTCCAGCCATCGGCTCAGGCTCGCGTCTACAACGGTGTTGCCCATCTGAAGGGCGATCCCACCCAGAAGGGAGGGATCTTGCTCGAAAAACATCGCGACGGGCCGCCCCAGCGCCTCTGACAGGTACGTGCGGATCCGCTCCTCAACCTCGGGGGCGAGAGGCCTCGCGGTCCTAGCGATGACGCGTACCGGCCGCTTTGCCGGCGGCTGTGTCCTCTTCCTGATGGGTTTCATAGTTCCCGCTCCCCCGCGTCGCTGAGCCAGCCTTCCTCTAAGAGGCGCTTTACAATGGCCTCGTCATCGGCGGAATCGACCTTCTTCCCGGTAACCACCCTCGCCGTGGATATGACGAGGTCCACAATCTCATCTCGCAGCGCCTCGAAGGCCACCTGCCGCTCCCGGGCCGCCTCAGCTCTCGCTTGTTCGAGAATGGCCTTTGCCTCCTTGCGCGCGGCATCCAGGATCTCGGCCTGCGCGCGCTCCCCCTGGACAACGGCCTTCTCGATGATGTCCTGCGCCTCGCGACTCACCTGGGCGAGGCGGGCTTCATACTCCTGCTTCATCTTCGCGCTTTCGGCGCGGCTCTGCGCGGCTTCCTCAAGGGACCGCTTTATGCGGTCCTGGCGGTCCATCATGAACTTACGGACCGGCCTGTAGAGAAAGAATGTGAGGAGCGCCGTGAGCAGCAGGAAGTTCAGTATGCTCGCGAAAAAGGTCATATCGATCTGAATCAAACTTGATTCCCCCTCTGAATGCCTCCTCCGAACAAGAGTCAGGCAGCCGCAGTGGCATCCTGTCGGCCGCCAGCAGGCCGACCTCGTGGTCAGCCCAGGAACGGGTTGGCATAGAGGAGGATGAGCGCCACTACCAGCGCTATGATGGGCGTCGCCTCGACCAGGCCGACGCCTATGAGCATTGTCGAGAAGATGGACGCCTTGGCTTCAGGCTGGCGGGCGATGCCATCCACGGCCTTTCCAGCCACATGGGCGTCGCCCAACCCGGCCACAAGCGCAGCGACGCACACGATGATGCAAATGGCAGCAACCGAGATGATCTTCAGAAGCATGACCTCTGTCATGGTAACTCCTCTCCCTTACGTAAGACTTTTTGTTTGGGTGTGAGTTCAGATATCACTGCCC
>DUSX01000060.1 GCA_012842395.1 Bacillota bacterium | reverse complement strand
GCCTCGTGACCGAGACGAAGGGAACCGCCGCCAGCGTTGGTGGGAGGCGGCCGATCCTTCTCACCCTGAACGCGAGCGCGAGTCTCGCTGCCATCATAGATGTCCAGGTGGCCAGGATTCTGTATGGGGTCATTGACCTCGCGGGAAGCCCGGTTTACGTCATGAAGGAGGACGCAGACCTCTCGAGCCCGGCAAGCACCGCGGACCAGGTTCTCAGGGCGGCTGCGCGAGCCCTCGCAAAGCTTCCGCGGGCGAGCGCTGGGGCGGCCGCAGGGATCGGCGTTGGAGTCCCGGGGATCGTCGACAGCAGAACGGGGATCATCCTGAAGTCAACGCGGCTGCGGTGGGCCAACTTCCCGCTCGCGGCGCGACTTCAGCGCGAGTTTGGCCTGCCCGTGCTGGTCGAGCGCGATGTGCGCGCCGCAGCCTGGGGGGAGAGGTGCTACGGGCATGCCCGGAACGTGAGCGACTTCGTCTATATGACGGTGGGAGAAGGCGGGTTCGGTGCGGGGCTCGTGGTGAACGGCAAGCCCTATATGGGCGCCCGCATGCATGCAGGCGAGCTTGGGCATATGACCGTAGACATGCACGGCGAGAGATGCTCGTGCGGTAACATCGGGTGTCTCGCCGGGGCAGCTTCGGCCTCGATTCGGGCGTGGAAGGCGGGAGGGGCCGATGACGCGCTCGTTGAATACACTGCTACAGGCCTGGTCAGCCTCGTCAACCTGCTCGACCCCGAGCTGGTCGTGCTTGGGGGCGATATAGGTGTGCGGCCGGATTTCGCGTCGCGCGTGGAGGCGGTGGCTAAAGAGCGGGCCCTCTTGGCGCCTGGTCAGATGCCGCGCGTCCTTCCGTCGCAGCTTGGGGACATGGGGGTTGCCCTTGGACTCGCCGGCCTCGTTTTCGACAGGTTCTACTGGAGCCACGCGCTCGCTCAGGATCTCCCCGAGATGGGTGAAGGCGGAGGAATGAGCTACCGCACCTGAGGCAGCGCCGAAAGGGGCCGAGGCCGATCCGCCGTGCCGAGCGCAGGGCGACGGGGTAGGCCTTTCACTGTGAACGACGGCAAAAGGACGGGCGCGAGGCGGTTGGATGTCCGCATGGAGCGGGTTGATCTGATGGTAAAGCCGGATTGGGGGCGGGCGGCATCGTGGTGAGACTGGTCGTAGGGACGGCGGTGATACGATGAAGCTGCAGACGGTGGTGATCCTAGCAGGCGCTGCTTGCGCACTTGTCCTGGGAATCGTGCTCATGGCGGCTGCGTCATTGCCGGGGCGGTTGGTTCCGGCGTTCGGAGGACGGTTCATGAGCCAGGCGGGCGCTGCGCGGGATGCGGTCGAGGCCGGGCCGCGCCCTGGCCTGCAGCCTGGGGAGCTGTCCGAGCCCGGGGCCGGAACCAGCCCCAACCCGAGTCCCAATCCCAACCCAGACTCCAACTTGAGCCCCAACTCCGGGCCCGGGCCGGGCCCGGATCCTGGCTTCAGTGCAGGCTCCGGTTCCAGTCCCAACTCTAGCTCTAGCTCTAGCTTCAGCCCCAGCTCTATCTCCAGCTCCAACCGCACTTCCAGCTCCGAGTCTGGGTCCGGGACCGTGCCCGTGTCCGTATCTGCGGCCGGGGCTGTCGCCGCGGCCTG
>DUSX01000059.1 GCA_012842395.1 Bacillota bacterium | reverse complement strand
GCCTCTCCAGAGTGCCGTCAGCGAAGGTGCTTTTGCCTGAGAGTTTGGACGCCTGCGTGGCAAACAGGCGTCTTGCTCCTTCGGCTCTCACGCGCCGCCTTTGCGCCTGCTGTCCCGGCGGTCACCTGCGGTCGTCCGCGGTCGCGGAGCATCTCCCTCCGGCTTCATCCGGCCCGCTATTCCCTTTCTGTACCTATCTATATTAGCCCTAAACCCCGGAATTCCTTCCGGACGCCTCGCTCGGAATGTGATTTCTGAGGAACTCCGCTGCGCTCTCCGGCGTGGTCACATTGATGTACATGCCCATCCCGAACTCGAACCCGGCTGCCACTGTAAGCTTCGGAAAGATCTCGATATGCCAGTGGTAGAAGCCGTCGCACCGTTCTCGGGGCGGAGCGGTGTGAAGGATGTAGTTGTACGGTGGATCGTGGAGGCCCGTGCTGACGGCGCCCAACACGTCCACGAGGACCTGGGCCAGTTCCCGGTAGCTCGACGGGTCGATCTCGTGGAAAGAAGGCGCATGCGTTTTGGGCAGCACCCACGTCTCGAAGGGCATCTTCGAGGCGTACGGCTCGAGCGCGATGAAGTCGCGCGTCTCCAGGACAACCCGGACGGCGGATTCAAGCTCCTGGCGCACCATGTCACAGAAGACGCAGCGGCCGGTGGACTCGTGGTGATGCCTGGCACCGGCAAGCTCCTCGAGGACGACGGGCGGCACCAGCGGGACCGCTGCGACCTGAGAGTGGGGATGTTCCAGGGACGCTCCGGCGTCCCTGCCGTGGTTTCTGAAAATCAGGATATACCTGATATCCGGGGCCTCGGAGAGAGCGCGATAGCGGTGGATGTACGCCCGTATGACCTCCGCCATCTCGTCATACGACATCGTCGCGGGGCTCGCGTTGTGAAGCGGAGATTCGATGATCACCTCGTGCGCCCCCGTAGCCGGCCTGACGCTGAAAATGCCGGAGGTCGAAGCCCGAACCGTCGGCTCCCATGTGAGGGCCGGGTACTTGTTTGGCACACCCCTCACCCACCAGCCCGCTTCGTCCGGGCGTGTCCCATCGCGCCGGAACGAAAAAATCTCGGGCGGGGTCTGCCTCTCGTTGCCCGGGCAGAATGGGCAGGCGTCGCTCCGCTCCGGGCGCGCCTTCCCCGCCGCCGCGTCCTGCTGGGCGAAGTCCTTCGGTCTCTTGGCTCGCTCGGTGGCGACCAGCACCCAGCGCCCTGTCACAGGGTCAAGCCTCAGCTCAGGCACTCTCCGGCCCTCCCCACATAACTTCCATACCAGCATACCAACCAAGGAGGCGAGAAAGAGGTGCGACAGGCGAAACCTGGCGTTATCGCGGCGCGCGAGCCTGTCCCCGGCCGCCCCCGGCGTGCCGCCAGATGGCGCGCCGGCCACGCCGGTAACATTTTACCTCCCATGGCAGCACACTTCAAGCGCCACGGCGATATTATGATGGTACGGAGTCACGGAGTCGCGTGGTGAAAGGAGGATCCCCGGTGTATCGCCTGCTCGAGAAGTTCATCGGCCCTCTGTTCAAGTGGCGCAAGAAGACCTGCATCCTGGTGGTAAAGCGCCGGGCGTAACCTGTCGCCCAAAGGATGTGGCCTTTTGAAAGCCCACGCAAGCCTACCCCGGGCGTCCCGGATCGCGCGTCCCGGGTCCGAGGCCTACCAGGTTCTGGGCTTGCAGAGGATCTCCTCCACCTTGAGGCCAAACACGTTGTTGGAGTGCTCGGGCACGATGATCGCCGCGGTATCCGCCCCGGTGCTTGTCCCACCCACGGCCACGACGCGCTCGCCGTACGGCACAAGGCCTGCGTCCAGGGCCATGATGGAGATCTCCACGCACACCTTGAGCCCCTGGCCCAGCATCCTGAGGGCTGCCGCGATTATCTCGGGTGGATACACGCCCCCGAACTTCAGCCTGAGCGACCGGTCCACCCCGGCGAGCACGTGTGTGGTCGTGAGGACCTTCACCCCGCGCGAGGTGAGGTCTTGCCTTACCTCCGGCGGCATCTCGTCTACTCCGCGACCACTGAAGCCAACGTGATGGGTGACGCACACAACTGAGAGATCGCCCGCGCCGATCTCAAGAGCCTTTCTCACGGTCGCGCCCGAATTCGATGCGATCACGAGATGGTGTATGCCCTGGCGTCCTGCAGCCTCGATGGCGATCTTGAGGGTCTCGAGGGTGTTCTCTGGTCCGGCTTTCGCCCATATCACTTCGACCACCTCCAAAACAATGTTGAGCAGCCTCCTGAATCCACACTTAGCGTTGCCTGCTCGGCCATACTACACCACCCGCGCGTGGAACGTCGCGTCCAGGCTCTGCTCGCCCTCATAACTTGAGCGCCAGCCGCGCCAGGACCAGCGCAGCGGCTATGGCCGGGAGCATGTTCGCCACGTGGATCTTCTTAATGCCCAGCATATCGATGCCGATTCCGACGATGAGCAGGCCGCCCGTCGCCGT
>DUSX01000058.1 GCA_012842395.1 Bacillota bacterium | reverse complement strand
CGTAGACTTCCATGGTGTCCGTGGTGGCGTCGTCCTTGTTCCCGCCCTGGCCAGCCAGGATGTAGATCTTGTTCCCGAAGGGCACGGCGAAGGAATCCTGGCGCGGGTTTGGCTGGGGCGCCCCGACTGACCACTCGCCGGTGGCGGTGTCGTATATGTCGACCGCCTTGGCGTAGTCGAAGGCCTCGTTGGTCAAGGCATCGTCCTCGCCGCCGAAAAGGTAGATCTTCGTACCAACGACCGCGCCCTGGCCGTCGTAGTGCCCCATGCTGGCCTCACCCGGCAGCTCCTGCCAGGATTCGGTGGTGGGATCGAAGACGTAACCCTTCTTGTTTCGGGATTTGCCATCCACGCTCTTGCCGCCGAAGCTGTAGAGCTTGCCCCCGACTGCGAATTGGTGCCCGCTGTAGCCGGAGTTTTGCGGCCAGGACTTGGGCCCGAGGACCTGCCATTGGTTGGTGGCCGGATCAAAGACCTCAATCGGCGGCGTTGGATTGTTGTCGTCCCCTTTTCCGCCAATGACGTAGATCTTGCCGTCAAGCACCGTCACCCCGCACTTGGTTCGGGCGTAAGTGAGTGGCGGCCCCTCGGTGACGGCCGGGTCAGCCGCGGTGACCGGCAGGGCGACAGACAGGATCACCGCCACCAGGAACACTCCCCCGAACAATCCCAGCTTCTTACCGGTTTTCACGGCAATCTCCCCTTTCTCTTTTCTACTTTCTTGGCGTCACGGTATACTCGTCAAGAATACCGCCGTTTGAGTCAACGACGGTCGCTGACAACACCCGGGGCGTGATCTTATAGATGATCATGTGCTCCGTCCTTATGGTTTTCGCCGTCGTTTCTGAGGTACCCAAGGCGTACAAGGGCGCGCCAGCCCCACCGGTCACTTGGTACACAATCCCTCCCTTCGCGGGTTTTCCGCCCAGCATGGGCACGGAGCGTTCGTAGAGATGGACGTGGCCGCTGAAGACCATGGAAACCCCGTTGTTTTCCACCACCGGCAACAGGATGTCCTTGGGCGATTGGGACTCATCCCATTCCGGCGAGGAAGCGTAGAACGGCCGGTGCAACGCCAGGAACTTCCAAACGGCGTCGCTGCCCGCCAGGTCCTTGGCGAGCCATGGCACTTCTTCCTCGAGTTCAGCGTTGGTCACATCGTAGACAATGGCGAAATGAGCCATGCCGTAATCGAAGGAGTAGGACTTCTCCGTGCCCGGCAGGACGAACTGCTCGAAATACGTCCGGGGGGCACCCCGCTCGTGATTGCCGAAGACCGGCATGAGCGGCAGGTACGGCAGGGTGTCGGCGGCCGCTTCGAACCACATGTTCCACTCGGCCTGGGTGGCCCCGTCTGTCATGTCCCCGGTAAAGAGGACGAAGCGGGCTCCAGCCTCGCGGGCCATGCGCATGAACTTGCCGAACAGGCCGTAATTCCCCCGGCAGTCGCCCATGACCACGAAGGTATACCCGGCCTCGACGTCGGTGATCGCCGTTTGCAGCTGGTACACCGGACTGGACTCGCCCGCGCAGTTCACGATGTAGTTATAGACCGTGTCCGGCCGCAGTCCCTTGAGCGTTGCGTCGTAGATGTTCACCGTCTCACGGGCGAATTTGTAACTGTGCTGAACCGCCTGTGCGGTGACCACCTGTGCTTCGTCGGCCGGCATCTCCCCGAGTTGGGCCGGCCAGGCCTTGACTACGCCGTCCTCCGTGACCTGATTCGAGCGCCAGGTGACGTTGACGACGGTCGGGTCGTCGCTCAAGGTCAGATGCACGCAGGAGATCGCTCGTTCTGGAATTGATTGCCCGAGGCCGCTTTGAGCCGACAGGGCGGCCAGGATACAGACACCCAGGATCGCCAGTAGAGCGAGTGAACGACGTCGGGCTCCAGCGAACGCCGGCCGCTGTGGGATGATCGACATCATCTTCACTCCTTTCCTTGAGATTCGACCATAATCCGCGGCCATTGGGGCCCAATTGCAGCCCCAGGGGTCGCGCCGGATTCATCGATGACACTGCTGTCGGCATTCCTGATGGTAAGCCGCGATGCGTTGAGGGGATCCCGCAACCGACAGGGTCGTAAGGATGGTCTCGTCTACTGCCCCTCTCGATTCCCTGATCTCCCGTATAAACGCCGCGCTCATCTTGAGAGCTTCGCTATTCTGGCTAACGGCTCGGAAGCTGCGCACCGGGACAAGTGTACGAGTGAAAGAACATATTGGCGGAGGCTACTTTGCTGTGCAGCTTCTTATCCGCCGGCAAGACCGGGATACCTGTTGCCACAGTGATGATAGATGCTGCAGGCTCTGTAAGAGCGCCAGCATGGTCTTGACTTCGATAACGAGGGGAAAGCCCCAGTTGTTCGAGTAGTAGGCCTCAAGAAAGGCTCTATAGTCGATAAGTCCGTCCGGTGTCGCGCCATGCTCGTCTTCGATGCCCCGGTTGTTGT
>DUSX01000057.1 GCA_012842395.1 Bacillota bacterium | reverse complement strand
TACCCGGGTACTCTCGGACCAAGGCGGGGCGGATCGTAAGCGACGATGAGGTCAAGGAATGGATATGCGAGCTCATCGAGGGCGAGGGGTATGCGTACGGGTATCTGAAGCTGACGATATGCCTGCGTAGAAGATACGGTCTAGTGATAAACAAGAAGAAAGTGTATCGCCTGTGTAAGGAGATAGGTCTCCTGAGGCCCCAGAGGAAGGTAAGGCCAAAGCACCCGAAGAGGCTTGCGAGGAATAGAGTGGTCACAGGCCCCAACCAGCTATGGGAGACGGACGTGAAATACGGGTATATCGAGGGAGAGAGACGATTCTTCTTCGTGATGTCGGTACTCGATGTCTATGACCGTTCAGTGGTTGCAAGCCACATAGGCCTTTCGGCAACAGGCAAGGATGCGGCCCTGACGCTCGGCAATGCCCTGTGGGAAAGGAAGCTAATTACATAGCGACCACAGGCCTGTGATACGGACAGATAACGGGCCACAGTTCATAGCGGACGTATTTGAGGAGGCCTGCAGCCGTTACGGTGTGGAGCATGAGAGGATACCCGCAAGGACCCCTAACAAAAACGCCCACATAGAGGCGTTCCACAGGCTGCTGGAAGAGGAATGCCTATCGCTGCATGAGTTTGAGACATATACCGAGGGATACGAGCAGGTGGCGAAATACATGGAGTTCTACAACACAACCCGGATGCACTCCTCTCTTAAGTTCATGACACCGGAGGAGTGCTACCGAGCAACTCAATGCGGGAACATGAAACTACCATCTGTCAGAGCCTAATGTCCAAAACCAGGGGGTCGGTCCGTTCGACGCTCGGAACAACCTAGCAGGGTCGGGCGCCCTTACCACGACACAGAGCTCAAATCGGGATTGTGGCCCACGTCCCGCAACCTACTCGCTCCAGGAAACCACCGTGCAGGAAAGGGCCTACATCCGCCTTAATACGCCCTGTATACGCACGTGTGCGTGCTCCATGAATAGGTGGTCGGCGCGTGTCCCCTCGCGAAAACGCCTTCCGTCTGCCGCTCGAAACGCTCACCTCGCGTCTTGTCGAATCTCGTTTAGCAGGTGCAGGCACTGGGGATCTCGTCAATAACCCGATACGACCAGCACTGTCTTCTCCACGTTATTCAGATGGCGCATCAGGTGGCTTTCTGCCGACTCCACGTCTCTAGCCTGAATCGCAGCAAGTATGGCGCGGTGTTCCTCCAGGGATTGCCGCATCCTCCCAGGCATCGTCGCTGATATGCGGCGCAGCCTTTCGATCTGGTCGCCCAGCACCGATACGAAATGGGTAAGCCGCTTGTTGCCTGCCATGTCCACGATGAAGCCATGCAGCCGAATATCGGACTCAAAGAGCGCATCGTAGTCAAGGCTCTCTACCTTCCGATCAAGCCCCGAGAAGAGCTCGATAAGCGGTTCCAGATCCTCCTTGCGATACCTCTGAATGGTCACCCGAAGTGCCGCCGCCTCAAGGACACGCCTCAAGAAGAAGACCTCGTGCACATCCTGGATTGAGATATCAGCCACAAACGCGCCCTTCCCTTGAATGTAACGGACAAGCCCGTCGCGCTGTAACTCTCGCAGGGCCTCCCTTACCGGCGTTCTGCTGACCCCAAGTTCCCGGCTCACTCGCTCTTCGAGGAGCGGTTCCCCAGGTTTGTACCTGCAATGTATGATGGCATCTTTTATTGCCCAATACGCCCGATCTCTCAATGAGGCATACTTCACAGCGGTTGTCTGTTCACTCATGGCATCGCTACCAATCGCGCTATACGCTTTGCATACTTCTTGTATCCGTACTTCACGGTATTCGCCGCAGCCTTCGAAAATCCTTCACGCCCACACCGAAATTCTCGCCGGAACCTGTTACCTCCTGAGCGCCAGGGACATGCTGGACGTGCTCTTCATTCAGGTCCATGCTGCGCCTCAACGGGTTCCTCATTCCGAGTCAGCGGCGCCTGCCATCTGCAACGAAGACCATGCTCCACACCGAAAAGGTCCAGCACCCTCCCCACAAAGCAATCTACGAGATCGTCTACACTCGCCAGCTTCATGTAGAACGCGGGATTCGGCGGCATGACAATGGCCCCAGCCCGGGTTACCCTGAGCATATTTTCCAGGTGGATGCTGGACAGCGGGGTCTCCCTTACGACGAGCACCAGACGCCTTCTCTCTTTCAGAGTGACATCAGCGGCCCTAGCAATCAGGTTATGCGAGAACCCGTTGGCGATGCTGGAGAGAGTCCTCACGCTGCACGGTACGACTACCATGCCCAACGACTTAAGCGAGCCGCTCGATATGGGGGCAGCTAGGTCCGATTCGTCGTACCAATGCGTGGCAAGCTTCCTCACCTCGCTGATGGTCCTGGCCGTCTCAAGTTTGATGGTTTCCTCTGCCCACTTGCTGACAACCAGGTGAGTCTCGACCCCGGCTTCCTTAAGCACTTCCAGCATCCTGATGCCATATACCGCACCTGACGCCCCCGTAATCCCGATAACCAACACGTGCTTTCACCTCTGAATGACCCGTTTCCCAATGAGTATATCCGATGCAGAGTTCAAACATTTTCGGAAACCCTGTTGACCCAGCGACCGGTGGGTTCGGGCTTATCATGGACGGCGGTTTCCAACCCGGTTTGTCTTTCCTGTGCTACCAGCCGCCCGCTAAACCTCAGCCCGTGGCCCGTGACCTCGACCATGAGTCTCTTGGGAAGTCCGAAGTGTCGCAGCACCAGTAGCCTGTCGAGGGTAGATCCCATGTCAGCCACCCTCCCGCGAGTGGGCGCCACCACCTGGTCGTGCTCCTTTATCGTGTTCTGGACGGCATCCACCGAAAGCCCCACAAGGTGCGCAAGGTCCGCAAGCGAGAGCGCCACCCCTTGCTGATACGCCTGGGTGCAGAGCCTCTTTATGCGCTCCCACTTCAGAGCCTGCGGGCTTATCCGGTTTACAAGCCCCCAGTCCTCTTGAGCCACATAATCCAGCACCACCATGACAAGCTGCGCTTCCGCAAGGCTTCGCCCAGGGGGCTCGGCTTCCGACACCCCGAAGGTGACGATCTGCCTGGGCCTGCGCTCGACATTGTTGATGCGGAACGCAAGGTCGCGGATCTCCTGGACGAAGCTCCTCGCAGACGCCGGGGTATACCCGTGAGCATGGAGGAGCCTATCAAGGAGCCTGTCCTCCTCGTCAGCAGGGTGAGCTGCCCTTGGGACGGCCGCAGGCTTTCCCATGCGCTCGCGGGCCGTGGGGCTATCCTTGTGGCGATGCCATACCTCCTGCCACAGCCCGATGTGCTCCTCTGGGTAGCCAAGGCCCTGCGACAGCACCAGAGGGTCCTCGTCGCACCTCGCCACCACTTCCAGGAAGGCGCTATACCACTCCTGCCAGCGCATGCGGTTTATGCCAAGGCGCCTTCGCAACTCCCCCCTCCTCGCCGTCGAGGTAGCGCTCCATCGCCACCACGGCCCTCGGGGCTTTGAGAGCCTCGCGCATCTTCCATGTCATGCCAGAGATCGGGGGCCGGCACCCCTCGTCCCACAACCCCTTGAGACGCTCCCGGATCGCTGTGAGGGTAAGCGGCACAAGAAGGCACAGACGCTCGCCGTCGAAAAGCGCGTCCTGGTCGTATGCTTCTTCGATGATCCGGGCTATCCGCGCCTGCTGCATCACGCGCGTGCCGAACTCCTCGAGAAGGCTTGCGCCCTCGTCTGCGACGATGGACACCCTCACCAGCTTCTCAGGCTGGTCCCTGCGCGCGCGGCGTATGTGGCTTTCCCGCCCGGCTATGCACGGCAGTTCCACCTGCCCGGGACCCAGGCGAAGGAGCCCTCTCTGCAGGAACCGGTACGCGTCGAGCGCGATGAGGTACGCCTCATCGCCCGACACCTCCCTGCGGGCGCGGACCTCACTCGCAATATGCGCAAGAAGGGATTTCGCCTGCACCGAGGCTGCCTGGCTTCGGATACGCTGTCGGTAGATGACCTTGCAACCCATCCTACTCACCTCCACACCAGCCTACCCTCCATTACAACGCCAGGATGCGATCCTCCTGCAGGCCCGGCCGCCTTCTTGATGAAAGCCCCTCGCCGCCACATCCACGCTGTCTTTGAGTTATCAAGGTGCAATCCGACCAGCGAGCCCCAGCCTACCCCCTCTGCGGGCTTCTACCGATCCACTTCTCTCGCGGGGCGGCCAGGCCGGGCGGGCCGCACAAATAGCCCGCCTCCCGGCCTTGCCGCGGCGGTCGTTGCGTGTCACCATAAAGACAGTCCCAGTGCTGACCCGGTGGCTCCTCCTTCCTGCGCTTCGCCTTCATTACGGCATACCTGTCTCATCGCGATACATCTCCTTAGCAGCAACTGAAGGACACCCCTACCTCCACCCGCGTAGCTTCCGGAAAGTACCCCTTCCCCTGCACGCGACCAGATGCTTCCTCAACCTCCCCGATTACCACCGAGGCTCTCTCCAACGGACGGTACTCCCTAACCAGTTCGCGCACCGTCTCCACTACCGCTTGATCGTCACACCGCCCCAAATTGAGAAGCACCCGATGCCTGCTTACCCCTTCCTTCCCGTAACTTTCGACGATCCGCAAGTAACCAATACCTCTCGTCTAAGTCACCCGAACAAACATGGCTTCTTTACCATCATATCACGGTAGAAGAAGCTGGAGGAGAAGATCGGCAAGAAGGGCAGCACAACCCGGGGAGGAAGGCTTCCAGGCATAGCCATGAGAGCAGGCCGGTGGTTCTGGGCGGGCGCGAGGTGAGAGTCTCAAGGCCCAGGGCCCGTACGGTCGACGGCAAAGAGGTTGCGCTTGAGTCATACGAGGCAGTCAAGAATGATGAGATCCTGACGCGCCTAGCCTTTGAGACGATGCTGCACGGTCTATCCACGCGCAACTATGCTTTCGGGCTTGAGGATGTGGGTGATGTGGAGGCATCCGGCATCTCCAAGAGTTCGATAAGCCGCAGGTTTGCCCGAATGACGTAGGAGGCGCTGGCTGAGCTTATGGCTAAGCCGCTGGATGGGATTGACCTGGTGGTTCTATACATCGACGGGATCGTGCTAGCGGAGCATACGGCAGTCTGCGCTCTTGGCATCGACATTGACGGTAAGAAACGCATACTCGGTCTGTGGGAGGGCGCCACCGAGAATGCTTCGGTATGCAAAGGGCTGGTCACCAACCTGGCGGAGCGGGGTCTTAAGACGGATGGGCTGCTCGTTGTCATAGATGGTTCCAAGGCGTTGCGCAGGGCAGTGGCTGATGTGCTCGGGAATGACGTACCCGTCCAGAGGTGCCAGGTGCACAAGATGAGGAACGTTCTTGACCATCTCCCTGAGGAACAGCGCCCCTGGGTGAAGCGCAAACTTGCAG
>DUSX01000056.1 GCA_012842395.1 Bacillota bacterium | reverse complement strand
GCGCGGGGGCCACCGAGTTCAATGCCCCACCCCTCGAGCCCCATAAGCCCCAGGACCAAGCTTGTCCCAATCGTCGTGGGATTTCGCGTAGCACACCCCCGCTTGATGTTTCATGCGTTTGCTGCCTCGCTCGTGGTGGCGTTGAGAACCGCGCCCCTCAGGCGCATCCGTAGGAGCGGCAACTCCCGATAACCTGCCACGCGTCGGAACCTTCGCTCTGCTTCCTTGAGCCCTGCCAGTGTCCACCTCAAAACCTGGTTTCCACTACGCCACCTCTTGACCCTGCGCGCGGTGGTCCCTGCCGTTTCTATGGCGGACTCGATGGAATTCGTCGAACGTAGGGTGCGCCGGAGAGCGCCTGTCAGCATGAGCCTGTTAATAGTTATCGTCTCCTCCACCCCCTCGCGCAGGCTTGCGGCGGCCCCAGGGTAGTTCTTCTCCAAAGAGTCTGCCAGTGCCTCAAGTGCTTTCCTCGCCGTGTTGGCGTCAGGCTCCACCGAGGCGGCTGCAAGCTTGCCCTTCACCCAGGGGCGCTGTTCCTCAGGGAGATAGTCAAGAACGTTCCTCATCTTGTGAACCTGATACCTCTGGACGGGAACACGATTCCCGAGCACATCTCGAGTGTGTTGAGCCCTACCTCTACGCGCAGCGCAAGCAGCCCGTATTTGGCCCTCTGGCGTATCGCCTCCAGGCTCAGCACCACCTCGCGGGAGATTGATGTTTGCGTTGCGTCTTCTTTCGTGTCGGTCCTTCCGGTCTTGCTCTTCCCGTAGTATGCTGACATCGGTGGCTCCCCCCATTCTTCCACAGCTCCGTTTTATCGCAACGAAGCCGGGAGCCGCTACCTCAAATTCCACGAACTTTGGGGCATCCTCATAGGATTTTATCTCCAGTATAACCTACGAACTGCGAATCGGGGGTCGGCCCTTCCATTATGTCTTTTATGTTAGCGTACACAGCATGAGGACATGGTGTCGGCCAAGTTGATCGCGGGTTATCCCTCTCCTCTTCTCAGGCCTCATGCACACTTTCCGCCCTGAAGAGGCGCTGAAAGAAGCTGTCGCACCTGAGCCCGTGAAGCTATCATGCACGGAGCTACCTCGCTGGATCAGGGGGCCGGTATCCAACCCGATGCGCCGGGTAGAGGCATCCAAGATTCCTCTGTGGAGCGTTGCAAGGTACTGTTGGGATCCTGCCTCATATTCCCTACGCATACCAGCTTGAAGGATAGCCTATTCGAGGATGTTGCACAGACCTTGGCAGGCTACTTTAAGCTAAAGGAGGGAGCCGAACAGGATAAACGGTGCCGAAACTTCGGCCTCTACTACGAGCCCAAGACAGACACATTTGGGGTTACGCTGTTTTTGTTAGATGGGCACGATCCAAGGAGAAAGCCCCTGAAAGGTCGCAAGCGCTGCCTCTTTGCCGTCCGCGGTGAAACACCTGAAACGGACTTTTCCTCACGCCCGGCATCACATCTACTGCTGCCTCTGGAGTGCGGCACCTGGCAGAGGGAAAAGTTCTTGCGTCCAGCACTGGAAAACCCGCGCATGGTACGAACTGCGCGATTGTGCGGGAAAGCTGATGACTTCCATCTCCATGTAACGTTCCAGTATCCTTGTCCTCCTCCCGTCCAACCCCGTACCATTCTGGCTGTCGCCGTGGATAGGCGTCCGCTCGTTGAGGTATCCTTCACAGACCTGGAAGGTACGGAGATTACCCAGGCTGTTGTGCCGGGTGATATGTGGTGGCGAGAACAGCGGCGCCAACGCGAGGTTAGAAGGGAAACCCAGCAGCGGGGTAAGAACTGCAACTTTAGCTTCTAGGGCATCAATGACAATATCCTGCGTCTGGTCGCCAACGAGATCGTGGACCTTGCGCACACGTACAAGTCGCAGGTTGTCATGCTTGATAGGAACGGTCGTAGAGCCCTGGACGGTGATCTGCGTGCCAGCATGTGCTAGCCCGGCGCTAAGTCCGACAACGACCACGATTGCCAGGAGAAACGCGACGTTCCTCATCACGGTCTTCGTCTTTCGTGGTCCTCCTTGCATTCTAGTGCAGTCCTTAGGACGGCCAAGGTATGTCTTCAGGGGATTCCACTCGTCCATGACGTCATCTGTCTCCGGGTTTTGCCTTACGGGTCTATTCGGTTAGCACACGGGCGGAAGCCCGTGTTGTTTTCAGTTGCCTTCGGTCAAACCCATTATTGCACACAGGCACTAAACTGGTATGACATGTGTGTTCGAGATGGTAACACACGCGTTAATGGTACGTGAAAGCTATAGATAACCAAGCTCGAGCTCAGAAGTTGCGTGCGACGCGAAGGGCATGGACAGCGGGCGAGCCAGCCGAGCGCCCGCGGACATCGTGTTAACTTCGGAGTCGGGTATCTATAGCACTGCTTTGTTACGTAGGCAGCCGCCATCCAATTCGGTGGCCGGCGGCGCAGCTGACCTGTCCCGCAATCCGCCTTCGAAGGCCCATAGGCGGCTGCCTCTGCGATCGGATTGTCACGCGCTGCCGATCTGGCAGAGTAGTACCGGGCGTACCAGCTTCGACTGGAGTAGATACAACGATGACGGCTCCGACGCGGGTCTTGTTAAGGCATCATTAGGACTTTTGTAACAAGTATTCACAGCCGCGCAATGGGGGTGTAAAGACCCTGTGCTACGCTTAGCACAGGTAATCCGGTGCCGAGTTCAGGTAGTCCGGGGCACCGCAAGTACGCTCTGACACGGCGGGCCATACGGACTTAACTTGCAGGGTCAAGCAGGTGCAACAGACTGCCTGTTGGCGCCGGACAGGACCAGGGCATTCAAGAACCACATGAAAGGAGGGACATTAGTCAGAATGAACATGACAGCGGATCTACACGTGCACACTGTCGCAAGTGGACATGCGTACAGCACCATCCTGGAAATGGCGAAGGCAGCGAAGGCGCGCGGTCTCAAGGTTATCGCCGTAACGGATCACGGCCCCGCCATGCCGGGTGGACCGCACCCTTACTACTTCGGTAACCTGCGGTCAGTCCCAGACACAGTCGGCGGGGTGCGCATCCTCCGGGGCGTGGAAGCCAACATCCTCGACCCCAGCGGCAGTCTCGACCTCGGCGATGCTTGCCTCTCGGGCCTGGATTTCGTCGCTGCAGGCATCCATCCGGACACAGGGTACAGCGGCCGTAACGCACGGGACAACACCCGGGCAGTGGTAAACGCGATGCAGAACCCTCATGTCGATATGATCGTGCACCCGTGTAGCCCCGGTTACCCAGTCGATATGGAGCAACTGGTTATGGCGGCGGCGCACTTCGGGGTTATACTCGAGCTGAACGCTCGGTCGTTCTCGCCTTATATGATCGGTCGGCGCGACAGCCGGGAGCTATGCACCTGCATGGGAAGGCTTGCCAGAAAGCACGGCGTGCATGTGGCGGTCAATAGCGATGCACACTTTTTCACTGAAGTAGGCGTTGTGGACCAGGCTCTTGCCATCGCCCGCGCGGCTGACCTCACCGAAGAGCACATCATCTGCGCGAACCCGGTGCGTCTCGCCAACTTCCTTGAGCAAAGGAAGACTCGCCTCCGCACCGTGCCGCTTCACACCGCGGTCTAGGCAGTCCGATTGGGAAGGCAGGCTCAGGGTAGAAGCCTATCAGGCAGTCTTCGGCTGGCCTCTCTCAGTCTCGGGTCGACCCTCAAAAAGGTTGGTCTCTATACCGTCTATCGCAACCCGAGGCGTGGGCGGTTGCCCGGTGGCAAAGCGGGCTAGCGCATTCGCAAAAGTGACCTGGACCGCTTTCTCGCTGCTGGGACGTCGTTTGCAGGCGAGGAAGTGCGGAAGGGTGATGTATGAATGGGGGCTCACTCCAGATGAGGGAGGAGAACATGTTGGATACCAAACTGAATTCCGCCTATGTTCTGTCGAGCATTATCGCAGTCTTGACCCTGGTTGCAGCCGCGGGTGGGCTTTTCATCGACGACCTGTACCGGGACGACACCTTTATCACGGTAGGATGGTACGGCAATGACCTGGTGACACTCGTTGTAGCTGTCCCGCTGTTGGTCGCGGCGTTGATCCTTTCGATGTGCGGCTCGCAGCGAGCACAGCTGGTCTGGCTAGGGATGCTGGATTATACGCTTTACAATTACGCGTTTTACCTTTTCGGGGCTGCTCTCAACCGATTTTTCCTGGTTTATGTAGCCCTGTTCACGCTGTCGGTTCTTGCGCTCATCTTCGGCCTGGCGAACGTCGATGTCAATGGAATCAGCCAGAAATTCCAGGCCAGGACACCTGTCAAATGGATCAGCGGTTACATGATGTTTTGGGCTGTTTTACTGGGGGTAGCGTGGATCGCCCAATCGCTAGATTTCGTCGTAACCGGGCAGCTTCCGCAGAGTGGTTTAGATGAGGGCGGTTTCAAGCTGGTGGCCGCTCTGGATTTATCGCTTGTGGTACCGGGCCTCGTGTTGGCTGCAATCTGGCTGTGGAAGCATCGGCCCTGGGGATATGTGCTGGCAGCTATGTTCAATGTCAAGGGCGCCACTTACACCCTGGTTTTAACCGCCGGTTCTTTATACCAGGCTAATGCAGGTATAGAGGGAGCCGCGGATCTGGTGCCGTTATGGATTTTTCTCGGCGTAGCCTCCCTAATTGGTTCCGTGCTCTTGCTGAGGAATATGCAATCCACAGAAAAGCAGGGTGAATCCATACATTTGGAGGACGAGATTTCGTCCTTTGGTGTCGACGCCAGAGCACAGTGACGGCGGTTACGCCGGCGGAATTGGCACCACGGGAAAGTGAGGAAGCCCCGGCGCGAGCCAGGGCTCCGGTATATGGCGGGTTAATGCGGGAGTCGCCTCGCTTGTCTGGGCGGAAATCGCAGGTGCTCGTTTGGTGGCCTCGACCTCTTGGCTTTTTCTGTGATGAGGACCGTGTTCATGGTTTCTCTCCTGTGTTATAGAGCGAGTTCCTCCATGACGCGCTTTAGGTTATCGTTGTCCACGAGTTGCTGCTTGTGGGCGTATGCGTCCATCAGGCACCCCTTGCACAGGCGTGCCACGAGCCATATTGCACCCCTAGAGTAGTCGTAGATGCGGTCTATGACGTCATCCGGGAAAAGGGGCCTTGGGCAGCCTGCCATTTTGAGCTCGTGGGTGATGTATGGCTTGATCTCGGACCTATCCATGCCGGCAAGATGGTATTGCACCTCCACCCTCCGGAAGAGCCCCTGGAGGGAGCGCAGACGCAGCGTTGTGCGCATTTGGGGCTCGCCTACGAGACTAAGACTGAAAGGGGAGGACGAGTCCATCTCGAAGTTCACAAGGCATCGGATCTCGCAGAGCATGTCGTGGGATAGCTCGTGGGCTTCGTCTATGGCAAGCACGAGATCCACCCCTTTTGCGGCAAGGCCCTCGACACACTCTCGAAACTGCCTTTTCATCTTGACTGAGAAGTGCGCCGGGATCACGCCGAGCCCGGTCAGGACATTGTCATAGAAGACACGCTCGGTTACGTTCCGGCCGGACACGTAGATGAGCTTGTACCTTGAGTCTGGAAGGGAGGCGGCAAGAGAGCGCAGCACCGTGGTTTTCCCACAGCCCACCTCCCGTGTGAGGACTGAGATAGCATGCTTTCCTCGACACTACTGGTGAGATGAGACTGTAGCGAAACGATGCAATGTCCTGCCTGAGTTTATCGTCCATGGCTTGAGGGCTCCTTTCAGAGGCCACTATAGCACCGGCGCTGCCTGTAAACCATGACACGGTTTGTTGTAAAGGCCGAAAGATGACCCCGGGCGGAGCCAGTCCTTGCCAAGTGGCACTCTCTTTGCCCGAAGCTAAGGTAGCGCCGGACAGCTCTACATCGAATTCCGGCCGTTTTCGCGACCACACCGGACTCAAATGGCGAATCCAGTACATGCCAAGCATCCCGGCGCTTACAAGACCGGACATGTTTGCATCAGAGGTAGTAGAAGTTGGAGGAGTTCACCCTTGGGAAGACCCCCGGAGCGCCACAAGTCACAGTGGCGCCGCAGAGGATGTCGCCCAGGTCGAAGAGGAGGAGCATGAGGCCCCTTGTTCCCTCGGCCTTCACTTTCGGCCAGGTCACCATGGTGGTAAGCTCCGCCACGAGGTTCGATACGAGTGACACTACACCGCCGAGGACGCGCCTTGCACGCGCCACCCATCGAGAGACGGTGCGGGCATCCACACCCGCCTCCTCGGCAGCCTCTTCAATGGTGGCCCCTTCCGAGTATGACCGTATGCAGGATTCCCGTACCTCCGTGACATGGTGCAGATACG
>DUSX01000055.1 GCA_012842395.1 Bacillota bacterium | reverse complement strand
TCTGACACCTCCTGGTATCAGAATGGCAGATCTGGCAACTGCGCGTCACCCAGGGTGGGTGAATTCCTTGATTGACCCCCGGGTGAATTTCGTGATTGCGGGGTGGGTGAATTCCGTGATTGTCCCCTGGGTGAATTCCTTGACGCTTTTGCGTCTCAGATGGGTGAATTACTTGATTGTCGACACCAGGTCTTGAGGTGGACACTGGCAGGGCTCAAGGAAACAGAGCGGAGGTTCCGACGCGTGGCAGGTTATCGGAAGTTACCGCTGCTATGGGTGCGCCTAAGGGGCAAGGTTCTCGTCACTACCACGGGCGAGGTAGCAAACGCATGAAAAATCATGTGGGGGTGCGCTACGTGAAATTCCACGATGATCGGGCCAACCTCGTGACTTCGCCGGTCAAAGACATCAGAGACGAGCTTTTCAACCATCTCTTACACACTCAGGTGACAGCAGTCCTCACGACGGAGCAGGGCGGCGTCGCCGTTGGGCTCCTGGAGGCCGCCGAGGCGGCGAGATCATTGGGGCTCAAGGGAGATGTGCTGGCGAAAGATGGCTCCATCGTGAAGGCAGGGCAACCCTTGCTGAGGGTTCAGGGAACACCCAAGGGTGTGGTCATGACCGAGGACATAGTAATCGGGATTATAGCCAAGCCGTCGGGAATTGCAACCGCTGCGCGCGCCGCAGCCGAAGCTGCGGGTGGGACCGTCGAAGTGGTCGCGGGCGCGTGGAAGAAAGTACCGCCTGAGTGCAAGAAAGCCTTCAGAACTGCCGCCTCATTGGGTGGGCTTCGCACCAGGATCGCGGAGCACCCCTTCGTCTATCTCGACAAGAACTACGTGAGGATCTTGGGCGGAATCGTGCAAGCCCTCGAGGCGGCAAGACGCATGGAGGGACGCACACTGGTTGTGCAGCTGAAAGGCGAGACGGGGCCGATCGACGAAGAGGCTGTAGAGGCGGCCCGCGCTGGCGCGGCTATAATCATGATTGATACCGGTAATGAGAATGACCTGAGAGAAGCGATTCGCCGCCTGGAAAAGGAAGGCCTTCGGAAGAGCGTGAGGGTTGCGTTCGCGGGAGGAATCAGGATAGAGGACATCGGCCGCATCGGCGCGCTGGGCGCAGACATTGTGGACATAGGGACGGCGATTGTAGATGCTCCCATGATGCAGTTGAGGTTCGACGTCATTTCTGTAGGCTGAGCTCTTTGCCATCCTGGTATCCGCGATCGTCCTGGCATCCACTGTCTTTCCTCGCGTGAGGGGGTTGTACCAAACATGAAGCTAAACTTGCTTGCTAAAACCGAACCATGGGTTCGTGGGATCGTCCTTTCCAGCGCGAATCTGGGTGACATTGCGAAGGTTACGGCAGGGCTTCTCAGCCTTCCGCAGGATCGGGTGATCGTAGTGGACGTAGGAGACGATCATGTCACACTGGACCTCCTCACAGAGGACATAGACGCCGAGCACATCCTCGGAAAGGAATCGGAATTGCTCTAGAGGCTGAGCCTCCTCGATGGCGTGACCCTTACGAAGAATGCCTCGGTTCATTCCGAAGGCATTCTCGGCCTGATATCCGTTGACCGTGAAACTGGGTCTCGCGCGATGAAGCGGGCCACCGAGATGAGCATTGAAATCAAGTCACGCCTCGAGAAGCGGGTCGTGGTGTTTGCAACCGGCTTCGAAGTGCAGAGGGGAATGATTGAAGACACCAACACGCCGTGGATTGCGCGGCGCCTCTCAGAAAAGCGCTATTGCGTGACGGTGGGCGGTATCCTGCCGGACGATGTTGAGTCGATAGCGGGGGGCCCTGCGGAAAGTGGCCCACGAAGGCTACGGGCTTGCGATCACTACTGGAGGCGTTGGGGCGGAAGAGAAGGACTGCACGATTGAAGCCGCGCTCAGGCTAGACCCGAGTGCGGAGACGAGGTATACGGTGAAGTTTACAAAGGGGACTGGGAGGCATGCGAAGTCTGGGGTGAGGATCGCGGTGGGCACCGCTGACGGTATGATGATGGTCGCGCTCCCTGGCCCTCATGACGAGGTGGTTGCTGCGACTGGCGTTCTCCTAGAATGCCTGGATGAGCAAGCCACCAGAGCGGAGACTGCATCTAGAATCGCTTCTGTGCTGAAGGCACGCCTGACCGGTTCTTGTCACCGTCATTGGGCGTCAGGCGTTGGTTGTTAGGTTGAATGTCGCAGCATTTGTCGGCCTGTTGCGAGGTGGTGAGATGAAAGAAAGGGTTTTCGTCGTTGGAATAACAGGAGCGTCCGGGGCGATATACGGTGTGAGGGTGCTCGAAGCGTTGAGGGACGCAGGGGTCGAGACTCATCTCATTATCACGAGGTGGGCGGAGGAAACGATCAGAGTTGAGACGGGTCGTCGTCCTGAAGAGGTGAGGGCTCTCGCTTGTCATTCGTATGATGAGGACGACCTGGCCGCTCCTGTGTCCAGCGGATCGTTCAGGACTTCGGGCATGGTTATTGCCCCTTGCAGTATGAAAACCCTGTCAAGCATAGCCAACGGGTTTTCACACAATCTTGTTTCCAGAGCGGCGGACGTCACGTTAAAGGAGGGAAGGCGGCTGGTCCTGGCTGTTAGAGAAACCCCGCTCTCCGTCATTCACCTTGAAAACATGCTGAAAGTGGCACAGGCGGGAGCGGTCGTGATGCCGCCGAATCCTGCATTCTACTCGAAGCCGCAAAGCATAGACGATATTGTCGACGGTTTTGTTGCGAGACTCTTGGATGTGCTCGGCGTCGAGCACAAGATCTGCCGCCGTACGTGGGGAGGTAGCACGTGTCAACAAGCGACCGGAGATGTCTTCCATTTGAATCGTTGACTTCCGTAAGTGAGTCTCACATACCTGGTGAGAAGACGAGCGGTCTAGCCGAGACCCCACCGTGCCCTGGCGAGCGCGTTTTCGTAAAGGCAGCAGGGGATGGTTCGAAGAGGCTGCTCATTCGAGCATCTGAGGCCGGCTGTGGGCTAGTTATCGTGCTCACCGGAGGCGACGAACCTCATATAGGCGCTGTGGCAATTGCCATACCGCGCCCGAGCCTTGCCGATCCCACCGTTACAAGCTCGACCACGTCGGTGTACGCTGTAGTCGGGCACAAGGATGACGAGATAGCAAAGCCTATGGCAGAAAAGGCTGCCCGTGAGCTCAATAGAGTGGTGGTCGCGATCGCCGGCGTTCATGTGCATGGAGCTACAAGCGGGATTATAGCTGAGATAACCCGCACAGCTTCGGAGTTGTTGGAAGATGTGGTGCGGGCTTTCGGCGGAGGGGCGGCAGGCGCTGCCACGACTCCGGGCGGGTGAGCGGGAGGGATGATCTTGTCGGCCGGCCGTAGCCGCATGCTTGTCCATTCCGGATCGGCAAACCTAGTCCAACATGTTCCTGAACGGGGCCGGCTGCGTCGTTTCAACCCCGCGAAGGCTGAACGCCGAACATGACAGGGATGCGCGGGAAGCCATGGCGACCGCTCTTCGAGAGGGAGGCGCCTCTCTGACCCTTCCGGATGGGCCGTCAGCGACAGCGGCCGCAGTGGTAGGTACGCCGGCGTGGAAAGTGCAAAGCTCTCTATCGCCGAAGACGCAGGCAAGGCAGAAGAGACGGACGACGCTATATGCGCGGCCCCAACTGGCCCCATCTGCTGAGGTATCTTTGAGCATTGGCATGAGCCTCGGCAACCTACTGGAAATGCCTCTGGGTGCCCATCGTCTCGTGCCAGACCACGCTGCTCACGGTTACCGCGACCAGGTAACCGGCCTCGACAACCCTGTTGTTGCAGTCCCACTCTTCATGCAAACGTCAATCGAAAAGACATAACGGAAGGGCCGGCCCCTGCTTCGCGGTTCGTAGGATATACTAGAGGTAAGATCCACCAGTACAGAGCTACAAGCGAAGGAGGCCGGCACCATGAAGTATACCACATTCGTCGGGCTGGATGTTCACAAGGATTCGATCGCTGTCGCGGTGGCGCGAAGGAATGACAAGGACGTAGAGGATCTCGGTGTGATCCCTAACTCACCTCAAGCGATAGCCAAGCTTGTGAGGAAGCTGGGCGAGCCAAAGAGTCTGAGGTTCTGCTATGAGGCTGGCCCCTGTGGGTATGGGATATACAGGCAGCTTATAGCGATGGGCTGTTCATGCATGGTAGTCGCGCCGTCACTGGTTCCGAGGAAGCCGGGCGAGCGCGTCAAGACAGACCGGAGGGATGCAAAGAAGCTCGCAAGGCTGCTACGGAGTGGAGACCTTACACCTGTGTGGGTACCCGACGAGCATCAG
>DUSX01000054.1 GCA_012842395.1 Bacillota bacterium | reverse complement strand
GAGGACGTGTCGGCGGTCAGCAAAGCTTTAGAGTGGCACGCCTCAGGTTTAGATTTCGCCGACGCGCTTCATTTAGCTGCAAGCGGAGGCGCAAGACGTTTTGCTACTTTCGACCAGGATTTCGCTAAGCGGGCCAGGGGAATACCGGCTCATGTGGAGGTGTTCCTGGTTTGATTCCCGCCATCTTATGGTAGCAGTAGCAAACAGGCCTTAGAGGGGATTCAGAAAGCGGACTCCATGATAGTGGGGGATATGGCCCCTACAATCCCTGGAAGGCTAAGGCTCTGTGCCAGGCGGACGGCCTTGCGGAATCGCGCTGGGGTAATGCCCGATATTCGTCCACGCGAACACGTACCCGGCACCGGATGAGGCCCTGCGCGACGCCTTTGTCCTTCTCCGGAAACTCCTGTTGTCCCTCAAAGCGCCTCGCTTCCCGTGGATAACCTGGGGTCAACCTGCAGGCGACCGCTGGCATGAAGAGACCCCGGAGCAACCCTCCCCGGGGCTTTCGATTTCCAGGTACTTAGCCTGTACGTTTGCCTGTACAGCGCACCCGCCCGCTAACCCATACCCCAAAATAGCTGGTGAGCCATCCGGGACTCGAACCCGGGACACCCGGATTAAAAGTCCGGTAAGCGTCATTCCGCCTAGTACTGTCGAATTCTGCAGATCCCATCTAGCTGGGCAGATGGGACCCTCCGGTTTCCACTCCTCCCATGTCGTACCGCGACGTACCGCCAATTGGATTGGCACGGGATTGGCAAGATCAGCAGAGGCTGACGCTGGGTGAGGGGGGCCTGGGGCGCACCGCCGGCTTGGAGGATACCCGTGTGCTATGTGGAATAGTATGGAAGCCATAAGAGGTCTGAATCTAGAAGTCTCTCTACGTAAGATAACCTCGTTATCGCGCGGGGGCCACCGGGTTCAATGCTCCTCCCCTCGAGCCCCATAAGCCCCAGGACCAAGCTTGTCCCAATCGTCGTGGGATTTCGCGTAGCACACCCCCGCTTGAATGTTTCATGCGTTTGGTGCCTTGCTCGTGATGGCGTTGAGAACCTCGCCCCTTAGGTGCATCCTCAGGCACGGCAGATCTCGGCAGCCTGCCACGCGTCGGAACCTCCGCTCTGCTTCCTGAAGCCCCGCCAGTATCCACCTCAAGACCTGGTTTCCACCACGCCACGTCTTGACCCTGCGCGCGGTGGTCCTTGCCGTTTCTATGGCGGACTCGATGGGATTCATCGAACGTATGGTGCTCCGGAGAGCGCCTGTCAGCATGAGCCGGTTAATAGTTATCGTCTCCTCCAGACCCTCGCGCAGGCTAGCGGCGGCTCCAGGGTAGTTCTTCTCCAAAGAGTCTGCCACTGCCTCAAGTGCTTTCCTGGCCGTGTCTGCATCGGTCTCCGACCAGGCGGCTGCAAGCTTGCGCTTCACCCAGGGGACTGTTCGTCACGGAGATAGTCAAGAACGTTCCTCATCTTGTGAACCTGACACCTCTGGACTGGAACATGATTCCCGAGCATATCGCAAGCGTGTTGAGCCCAACCTCTACGCACAGCGCAGGCAGTCCGTCTTTGGCCCTCTGGCGTGTCGCCTCCAGGCTGACCGCCACCTCGCAGGAGATTGGTGTTTTCGTTGCGTCTTCTTTCCTGTCGGTCCTTCCGGTCTTGCTCTTCCTGTGGTATGCTGACATTGGCGGCTCCCTCGACTCTTCCACGGCTCCGTCTTACCACGAGGGAGCCGCTACCTCAAATTCCACGAGCTTTGGAGCATCCTCAGTGTTCTTCAACGGCAACTGCTTAGTGCTTACGGTAGATTTCGCATCGCGGAGTCGAGCTTGTGCCTTACATCGCTTTCGAATGACCCTTGGTTGTCAAGGTGACTTGCGTCCGCGGCATCCCAAGTATACACAAACGCCATACCTGGGCAGACATTCACATGGTCTCTGTTTGTATTGACAAACGCTTGATCGAGTTGAGCTCGATCGTGATTGGTTATCTGCTTGTCGCAGAGCAATTGGTCGAACAGACCTGTGAATTCCGGCTGACGATACTGGCGTATTCTCCCATTCTGGTTGGCCCTGTACCAGTAGTCATAGTAATCATCCCACTGTATCTGCGCGGAACTCCAGACCAAGTGTCTCCGTATGTACCCGAAGTGCAAATTGGGCTTGGTCTCCCACGAGCCATTCCGGAACAGTTGTACCTTGCTCTTACTCACACTGTTATAGAACTCCTTTGCCTGGGTGACAGTATCTCCGGCATACAAGCTCAGTTTCACTGACACCCACCTACCTTGGCCGAACTCAGGCCCCAAGTAGGCCCGTGTGGCAATAGCGCCGACTCGAAGAGATGAGAGATCCAGAAACGGTGGGTCTGTTTGAGAGCCCAATTGGAGATTCATCTGCTGGCCCACGTTCGCAAGAATCTTACGGCAGCGTTTCAGCAAACGGTACTCATTCCCGCCGCAGAGCGAGAAGTTTGCATACGGTCCCAGGTGCGGGAAGTACTGGTCTACGTAAGCGAGGAAATCATCGAGTATTCTCTTCTCAGCACAGCATACGACTTGTCTCCTCGTGATCAGAGATATCAACCGCTCAAAGATATCCTTCCACTGAAGGATAACGGGCACAGGATTCACGCTAACCTGCGGGTCAAGATCCGTACCTGGGTCCAGTTGCGTGCAACTAAAGCCATTACTGTCGAGTTTCGCTTCAATGATGATTATCAAGTCCGGCTCATAGATGATTACACCGTCATACACTGCCTGCCTATTACTACGTACGACACGATGCCCTGCACAGGGAGATTGTCCGCCAACTTGCCCGTCAGCCAGAAGCACGGAGACTAGCTCCTTGGCGACGGCTCCGATTCTACCGACCTGGTAGCGGAATTCGCCCGGGCTTGGCAGTGCGGAGGACGAAGGTATCTGGTTGCTAGCCCCAGACTTCGCTTGGGACTCTCGAACTAAATCTAGGAACGCAGCCTCTGCTGCTGGTACCGTTCTCAGAACCCATAACAGGGCCCGGGTTAGAGAATTCTCGTGATTGGGGGGAGGAGAACCAGGAGAACCGGACGGAACAAACGGATTGAGGTTATCCATATTCCTCTCTGCCTCCTCGCATCATGTGTGCCAACCATAAGTTCCGGTCAGAACTACCTGTGGTACGCCCCTCGGCGCCTAGAGCCACCTACAATCGACAGGGTCCTTGGTGCACCAAGTTTCTGGATTCGCCACCGACTGGTAGATCCCCCCCGATGTGATGACGCTTGCCGCCCCCTTGCAACACAACCCTTCTTCGTCCCACCTTTGCTTGCCTTCGGCATAGCCGGAGGCGCTCTTGCCGCCGCTCTGCACGACGCCGACGCTGACCCCACGTCACGCGGTGGCTCCGGCCCCCGCCATCAAGTCGAGTGGCGTAACCAACCCCCGCGCGTCAGTCCACTGGCCATCGTCATTGGGTTTTACGTTCGTCCAGCCAGCGGCGGTCACCTCAATTGTGTCAAATATGGGTTTTCGGCAACCCACAAGTAACCAATGCCTCCCGTCCAAGTCACCCTAAGAAACATGGCTTCTCTTACCATGAGACTACCGCATGAGAAGTCTAAGTGGTCAACTGTCCGGTCGACGCGGTGGTGAAATTCCCGATTGACGTTTGCAACCCGCCCCTTCCGCCCAGTTCACATCGCGGCACGTCCCTCCCATGGGGATGGCGCAGTTAGCGATTGTTGAAGAGTTGGTTTCTGGAATCCGGGTGGCGGAAGCAGCCCGAACGCCATCAATGAACCTCTTCAGGACTTCGGCAAACTCATCGAAGTTCCTCATCAAGGTAAGGATGTCTGCTGCACGGTCCCACATGTCGGGGTAACCATCCCGCACACGGCGACCCAGCACTCGAGCCCCCTCCTCGACGTATCGCAGACCAAGCTCAACAGGTAGGCCGATCCTCGAGAGCTGTGCACTCAGCCAGGCTACGTACACGACCCCGGAACGATCGATGACCAGCGTGGTCAGGAGTTGCCTGCTGCCCCCGGGGTCTGGTAAGCGAAACGAGCAACCTGATGTGCCCCAGGTAACCTTAAGTCCTAGCGAGGGGAGGTAATCTAGGAGATGCTCTAGGAATCTCACTTGCTCGCCAGACAGACGGGTGCCGAGCTCTCCGATGAACTCATCCCTCGAGATTGTGCGTCGCTGGGTCTTGGCCTTGTCGTCATCAGGTACGTCGACTTTTACGCTTATTGATTGAACTGGTCCAGCACTTTCAACTCTCACCACCGCTCGCGTTACTTCCACCGTTCGGGCTATTACCTGCGGGACGACGAGAATGTCCTCATTGTTGCCCATGCCGTAAAGCTGGAGCTCGACCAGCGCCAATGTGAATTGAAGTTGCGGCGTACCTTGTAGGAACGATACCATGTTCTCAACGCTGTCGTGGAGCCCGTCGCCGGCGATAAGGAGAAGAAACCGGCCTTCCCGGAGGTTACGGGATACTCTGTCAACGAACGCACTTTCGCCGTTCGGGTCTCCATCGAAGACCTCCCGGCTTACTATCTCCCAGAGACCCTTGCCCATCGCTGTGCGAACGGCAGCATCCAGGTCTTCGTAAGCCCAGCTCGCCAACTCCTTGGCATAGTCGATTATCTGGCCGACCACCTCGCGCCTCGCCTCTGGGTTGCGCCATAGCTTCGCCTCGACGATAGTCAGTAGCCCAGTTGGAGAAACGTACAGCACATCTATGGGGCCGGCTTGCGTTGGAATCTCGCGACCGAGGGGAAGAAGCGGCGCAAAGCCCGGATCCAGATCCGCTACGGGGAGTATACTTGGGTACTCGAAAAGCAGCTCTTGTAGCCAACCTTCTTGTAGTCGGCGTTCTGTGAATGGGATTCTGCTGAGAAGTACAGCGCGCCCTCCCCTTTGCACTAGTACCGGGGTACAGTCGCGTCGCTGGGACATGTCCGTGTCTTCCTTTCTTAAGGACAGTTAGCGCCGGTTCTAGCGACCGACATCATGGGTGCGGCACCTAAAGTTCCGCCAATTGGGCCGGGCCGTCGAAATCAGCTTCATTCACGCGGATCTTAAAATACCTGTCCCTGATTGTGCTCCAGGACTCTCTGAAAATGCCTCAAGCCATGCTCCTGTGCGAACGCTGCGATCTGCGGCCACGATAGGTACCCCGCACTGGAGTAGTCCCAATAGGGCGGCGCCCTCTTGTACTGCCGGGCAGTCTCGAGAACGCTGGTGACTCCTGGCCCGCACTCTTCTGGGGCTACGATCAGATAGTGGACCGTAGAAAGGTGGCTTGAGATCTGGTTTGACGCTCTCTGGACTACGGGGTTGCTCCCGATCTTCCTCGTTGCTTTACCTTCACGCTTGTGGAATGGAGGATCAAGCGCAATCCCCTCCTCGAGAACACCCTGTTTCGCCGCCTGAACGTAGGACATCTTCAGGTACAGCTGCCCAAAGAGGTTGCTGCACACCCTGGAGTCGTTGTCGCGGACTCCCGTGAGGAAGTCTGCCCACTGTTTGGCGAGCGTCCAATCCGTCCCCCGCTTAACTTCGCAGAATATCAGACCTTTGCTATCGGTACCCGGGTTCTCCCAGAGGAAGATGAGGTCTGCATCTCCGAAGTCTGAAAGAGACTGCTCCACGAGCACTGTGATGTCGGTCTCCTGGCGGATGTCAGGGCCTTGCGTAAACGGCCAGAGCGCCTTTGAAAGGAGTTGCGCCAACAACTGAGGCGCCCGGTACTTGAGCTCATACACCAGGGCATTCACTGCGCCCCGCTCGGAATAACCGATGACCTCTAAGGCGTATCCCTCCCCAGCAACTACCATGGCAAGAAGCTGCGCGCCCTTGCCACTCACGTATACTTAGTCGCCCTCGCCACGTCTTACTCGTTTCCGTCCAAGCATGGCTCCCGCCGCTCAGATAGGAACCTATCGGCAACACCATTGACTCGTTCATATGCATCGTCTGCCGGGTGAGCACGAGAGCCGACCAGGTCATAATCCTCATTAGGAGCGACTTCCCCTATCGTAAAGCCCTCCGCTAGTTCCAACCGGTACGGGCTGGATAGGAACCTGTATTGACTGAAGGGCTCTTGCTGAAGAAACATCCCTGGTAGTCTCGCGCTCACGTCTCCTGGTGTCGTCGAGTCGGGTTGTGCACTCCAGTCTCTTCAGCGGTTTGTGATTCAGGTGATGGCTGCGTTGGTGAGCTACTGTGAGGCGTTTGGGGTTGATGCGGCCGTTGGTGTGACTGGTGGCAAGTTTCTACATAGCCTAAGGATTTCCTTCTTTCTCCTCGAATTTAATCGCACCTGTATCCGACTACCCGGTGCACTATTGGGGGCCTCGTTCCCTCGCCCCGAGCATGCAGAAAGCCAGAAGACGACCCCGGTTCAGCGTCTAGACGCTTGTGGAAGAATCGGTCGGATTC
>DUSX01000053.1 GCA_012842395.1 Bacillota bacterium | reverse complement strand
TGCTTGCGTGGTACGCGCAATGGTTCTCCTCACAGGCTTTCAAGAACTCCTTGCTGAGTTCCTCGATAACATCGGGGCAAAGAAGAGGCTCACCACCGTACCACGTTACCTGAAACGACCTGGCCACCTTGACGATCTGAGCCACATATCGGCAGAGATGCTGTTTGACCTCATCCGTCATCCGAGATGACCGCTGCTCCTCATAGCAGTACGGACAGTTAAAGTTGCAGTCGAGGGTCGGAGCTATCGTAAGACCCGCCGCAACGACGTCGTACTTCGCCCGATTGTACAGCAGTCTGAGGTATTCGACTTCGTCGAAGTCGGACTCGATCACGAAGCGCCCGCGTTTTAGCTCCCGTAACAGGGTCGCGGATTCGCCCTGCAAACGGGATAGGATCAGAGGATCTATGCTCTCAGGCGACCGAAGAGCCTTCAGCACCTCATCATCGATGAGGGCGAGACCGTTGGAGACCGCGTTGTACGCGAGTGTCCTGTTCCCTGCTCGTATGAAATGATTGTAAGCGGATGCCTTCACCAAGCGACCCTCCTTATTACGCTATTTTCTCTCTATGCCACCCTAAGCCACGCTCGGGGAAAGAGACTCTCCCAAGATCTTCGACACCGGATCTTCCCCATGTTCGGTGGGGCAGCCTTGTCTAGGTCCGGAACCGTCACGGTCGCATGGGTGCCGGCACCGACGCATGAGCCCGCCTTGTAACCGATTTGGGAGGGCGCCGCTGCAATGACCGGCCCGCCCATAGCCTCCCCAACGCCGTCGGGTCTGACAACACCAAGCTCGCTGGCAGTGACTCCCCGCTCACGTTAGCAAGCGCTGTGACACCTTCCCTGTATCGCCCGGCCGCATGCCCGGTGGCAACTGATGTGGGTTTCCCCGCATTTCTCTGCTTATTCAGCTGAATGCGGCAGCATCGGCCGCCAGCTGCTTATACATATGCTCCAAAAGATGACTGTCCGCGACGCGGGATCGGCCGCCCTGTCTGCGGTCAGCCTAGTCTGATAGAAACCTCTCGGCTACTCGGTCGAATCCAAGTTCTTTACACAAGAGCAGGAGACATGCTTTGTTGCGGACACCCGTTTTACGATAGATGTTCCCCAGGTGGAATCTGATGCAGGATTTGCTCACGCACAATAAGCGAGCAGCTTCAAAGGTTGTGCGTGCGGGGTCGCCGATGAGAGCCGCAAGCACTCGCAGCTCACCAGCGGTCAACCGTGCAACGAGGTCGACCCAGTCAACCATGTCGTTGCCCCTCTCGACACGCCCGGGCGCACGCGCCACCGGCTGTTGAGCCGATGCAGGAAGGTCAGGACGACGGTCACCAAAACTTGACGACATGGTGGCTTCCTCCCTCCGGAAAGGCTTGGAGCCCGGGTCTATGGACGAGTGTCGACTTCCCACCCATATATTTGCCGGAGACCTCCAAAATGTTCGCGGAGATCGGCCAAGACATACCCCGAATCTGAAGGTGGTGCTGGTGGTGGTGCTGGTGTGACGCCGCCGGTAATGGGAACACCAATTCCCATATCGCTCAGCGGCGTCTGTACGGGAGGAGGTAGACATGGCGGCGGGGTGAGCAAACACTAGTAAGGGATACAGTGAAGTCTATGCATACCTCCAGCAGGAAACACCTGTACTGTGACGAACGTGACCGCGCAAAGAAAGACGATTGCCTGCTTCTTGAGTCTGGCGAAGGCCGAGGAGGAGACGCCGGTTGTTGCAAGGCTGCTTGAGCGGCTGCCTCAAGGTCTGCCACCCAGGTGGGCGAAGGCGCCAGGCGGCTTTCCGGTGGGCAGAGGCAGATCGTGGCCACTCTGCGTGCGCTGTCGCAAGAAGCTGATGTCATCGTTTTCGATGAAGCCACGGCCGGCCCACCTCGATGAGGAGATGCGCGCGCTGCTGAGGGAAGTCGTGCATAGGCTGTTCTCCGGCAGGATCTGCATAATCCTCACCCACGATGCGGACCTTGCGAGCTTGACGAGCTTGACGGATGTGGAAATCCGCCTGGACGGCGGCAGGGCGGTGCGGTACGCGAGCGCACGTTGCTAACTGAGCTTGCCTGCGGCTGAAGCCAGGAACTGAGGCTCTTGTCCTCCTCGCTCCGGTTGCGGCGCCCTGCCCGAGTGGCATTTTGGCCATCTTTGGAGGCTCAGTAGTACCCTGTTAGATACGAAACGTCATCCGGTTTGGCGGGCGTGGCGAGCTTCTCTGGCAGGGCGAGTCCTCGCCGTAGGGTGGCGGAGGAGTCCGAAGAGTTCCGGAGAACAACCACAGCAGTGATTGTACCGGCACCTGCGGCGGCCAAGTACAGCCTGGTCCTTCACTGCCTTGACAATCTCCTGGTCAGATTCGGAGCGGGAAGCACCTTTCGGCAGACGAACGATCGGGGTCGTGGCCGTAAGCAAACGACACCCTCACTCAGTGAGTGAGGCAAACAGGAAAGGACCCCCGGCACTGGCGTCGAATGTGTGACGGTGCGCGTGGTCCCGAGTAACAGCCCCGTGACCACCGCTTCGTCGGGCGCTCCTCTTCAGGTGCTGCTCATGGCATACGAGGGGGTGCGTCATGCTTACCGGACTCTTGTAGACAGTGAACGCGCTCTGTGCGTGTCGTCCTCAACGGAGAAGGCCCCTAGAAGCGTGCTCCGAGAGTTGCGCACGACTCTGGCGACTGCAGGCTCAGGCCACAAATCCGGAGCTAGGCGGCGTACCGGTTGTCCCATGGACGCGGCACCGGCGGTTTCGGAGCGGACTTCTAGTGTTCGGGTATGACGGAAGGGAGAGCGAAATGAACGCTATTGAGGTTGAAAACCTGACCCGCCGCTTCAACAGGTTATGTGCTGTGGACGACGTCACCTTCGCAGCAAGAGAGGGAGAGGTTTTCGGGTTTTTGGGACCGAACGGGGCAGGCAAGACGACCACCATCCGCATGCTTACCGGCCAACTGCGTCCCACAGCGGGCGACATCCGCGTGGCGGGCCTGAGGATACCAGGCGAAGAGAAACGTCTCAAATCTCAGATTGGCGTGGTGTTTGAACACCAAAATCTGTATGAGCGTATGTCGGGCCGCGAGAATCTGGCGTTTGCCGCGCAACTATACTCGGTACCTAAACCCCGTGTGGACGAGGTCCTCGAGCAGGTTGGACTGAGCGAGCGGGCCAAAGACCTGGTGAGGACATACTCCAGCGGCATGAAACAGCGCCTGCTGCTTGCCCGTGCCTGGCTTCATCGTCCAAAGGTGTTGTTCCTTGACGAACCCACGAGAGGGCTGGACCCTCACATAGCCCAGGAGATTCGACACCTGGTCAAAGGCATGGCCGGTGAGGGCGTAACAGTCTTTCTCACTACGCACTACATGGAGGAAGCCGATCAATTGTGTCACAGGGTGGCCTTCCTCAACCAGGGGCGCATTGTGGCGCTGGACAGTCCCGAACAACTCAAACTCGCCCATGGTCAACGGCGTCTGCAGGCAAAACTCGTGGACGGAAGAGTCCTGAGCCTTTCCATTGGCAACCAGACCGATGGACAACGGTTGAGCGAACTCGTCGCATCCGGCGAGATTCTTACGCTACATTCCCTGGAGGCCACGCTGGAGGACGTCTTCATCAAGCTCACCGGGCGAGGGGTGCGAGAATGAACATACGAGCGATTTTGGCGATAATGCGCAAAGATCTGGCTGACGCGATCAGGAACCAGTTTCTCCTTGCCTTTCTGGCATTGCCCGTCGGAGTTGCGCTCCTCCTCAAGCTGGTCTTACCCTCCCATTCTGCAGACCTGCAGCAACTGACCATCGTTGCCTACGACCCGAGTCATTCCCGCCTTGTGGCGGCGCTACGAGAGGTCCCGAATGTGAGGATGCTCGAGGTAGACTCGGGTTCCCAGTTAGCCGAAAGCGTGCGAGAGAATGGCGCAGCAGGAGGGCTTGCGATCCCGTCCGGCTTCGATGCTTCTGTGGAGGCAAGAAAGGAGCCTGAGCTTGCTGCTTACATCAACTACGAGCAGGACGAGGTCAAGCGACGCGCTTTCCAGAGCCTTGTACAAGAACAGATAATGCGCCTGACTCCTCCGCCTGCGCGAATCGCATGGGTCGATATAGGTGCTCCCGCAGAACCCCAGACTCAGGTGCGCAACTATCGGGATCTCGTCTTGATCGTGATAGTGCTGCTCTCTGTGGTGGCAACCGGCATGCTGATAATACCGCTGTTGCTCGTAGAAGAGAAGGAGAGACGTACTCTGTCGTTCTTGCTGGTGTCACCCGCAGGGCCGACTGATATCGTGGTCGGCAAGGCCCTGACAGGACTGATATGCAGCCTGGCGATAACAGGAGTAGTGCTGAGCCTCAACAACGGGTGGAAGGGGAACTGGGATATCACTCTTCTCGCGTTGTTTCTGGGTTCATTGTTCACCGTGCCGGTGGGGCTACTACTGGGCACTTTCTTCAGGAATGTGCTTCAGTTGAATACCTGGAGCACTATCCCGCTGGTGGTTTTGCTGCTGCCGAGCTGGCTCTTTGTGACTCGGGGTCTGCCACCTATCCTGCAGACCCTTGTGCGGCTTATCCCCACATACTATGTCGTGGACACTCTGAGTCTATCCTTGGCTGGCGAAGCGTCTACCGCGAAGGTGTGGGGAAACCTCGCGATTCTGCTGGTAAGCACGGCTGTTGCCTTCATTGTTGCGGTCTGGGCATTACGACGGAGAGGAAGCTACAGCTTCTGAAGGCCGCTGGAGAAGAACATACGGCGGGCTTCTCGAGTGCCTGCCCCGAAAGGATGGTTCTATGCTTGCGATGTGGACATTCCTCAAGCCGACGAAGCTGAAGATGCTGTTCCTCGTGGAGTGGGTTGTCTACGTGCTGATCGAGCTGTCGCGGGCGAAGCTGCGGACGGCGCACCAGTTGATGGTAGCTGGCTATCCGTTCATAGTGTTCTACCTGATCGGCTGCG
>DUSX01000052.1 GCA_012842395.1 Bacillota bacterium | reverse complement strand
TGATTCTGGACATACCCTCCCATGACCTCGACTTCCTGGTGGAGCGTGCCGCGTTGAACCTGGAGATTGCCAGGGCGGGCTTCGCGACGGATGAAGGCATCGGCATGCGCGCCCTGCGGGAGGGCCCTGTGGCGGAGACGGTGTTTGGCCCGGGCATGGCGAGCAAGCTGGCGCTCCACGCGGCTGCCGCCTGCGATGCACGAATGGCGGGGGTGCAACTGCCGGTTGCATCTTGCGGCGGCAGCGGGAACCTCGGCATTACGGCGAGCGTGCCGGTGATGCTTGGCGCAGAGAAACTGGGCGTGCCGCGCGAAAAAATGGCGCGCGCTCTCGCGGCAAGCGGCAGGGCGGTCCCTGCCGGAAACGGTCTCGTGGGGCCGGACCTCGAGAGGTTTATAGAGCCATTCGCAAAGCATTTCTCCAGGAGTTGTGGGAGGCCGAGCACGCCAATAGACGTGTACTTGCGCATGATGTATCTCAAGAGGCGCTATGGCCTCGGATACGAAAGGCTGTGCAAGGAAGTAGCTGACAGCATGACCTAGCGCCGATTCTGCCATATCCGTCTTGAGGACGATGTGCCCGACTTCACCACGTTGGCCAAGGTTACGAAGAAGTTCGGTGACAAGGCTCTAGAGGAACTGAACGATCTTCTCATCCACAAGGCCGTCGATGAGAGACTCATCCGTTCCCGGAAGGTGAGAGTCGATTCGACGGTGGTGCAAGCAGATATCCACCACCCTACTGATGCTAGACTTCTATCCGACGGGGTTAGGGTGCTGACCCGCATCGTCAAACAGACAAGAAGCGGTGCCGATGGCCCAGAAGGTTCAAAGCACTCTTGGCAGGTCGTTAGATGAGTTTGCCGCTGATAGAGGCTTTCACTCCAATGAGGATGAGGCTGGGCTCGAGGCGCTTGGCATAAAACATGTGGCCATTCCCAAGCCAGGAAAGTGTTCAGCCAAGAGACAGGAGATTGAGGGCGCCTCCTGGTTCAAACGTCTCAGACGCTGGCGGTCTGGAGGAGAAGCCACTATCAGCCTGCTCAAGAGAAAGTATGGTCTCAACCGGTGCCTGTTCAAGGGCTCCAACGGCACAGCAGCTTGGGTGGGGATCTCGGTATTCACCCATAACGTGGATAAGCTCGTAGCCCTGATGACATGAAGTACCAAGGGGCTGTCCAACCAGACGAAAGCCGATGCGGTTGTCAAGGTACAATTGAGGGCGCATATCTCCGCCCACGTCAACGAAGCGTTTTTCAATGGCAACTAAGTAACCTGAGACACTCCGAGATCTCGTCGCTCGTAGCAGGAACCAGATCATGCTCAAAGAGCACCTCGTTGCCGGACACCTCTTCTACGACAGTGACGTCGCCTGGGGCGGCCTCTACTACGTTGCATCCATGGCGGGCCAACCACCGTTGGTACTCATCGAACTTGCCGGGCACTCGCAGGAGGACCTCATCGCGCGTGGGCACCCACGTAGCAAGACCAGTGTGGTCGAGGCCCCACGCATTGCAGCCCCACTCATTGCCTCCGCACTCATGAAGCCAAACTCGCATGTTGCCCTCCTCCCTATCCCAGCTACCGCGATGCAGCTGAGATTCTGCCCCTGATAGCGGCATAGTTGCCTTCACATCCTTCGCTCTAGCGCAAGCACGACCGTGCCTAGTCCAAGAGGCCAACGTCAGGTCGGGCGGCCGGACGACGCGTTTCGTAGAGATATTCCGCGTTTCAGTGTAATAGCCTGCAATCTCAGAAGGAAATCTGTTCCCGGCTGGCCCGGGTCCCTCCAGGTCCCTCTTCCCACAAACGAGGCGCGCCGCAAGCGCGTAAGCGCGCCCCGGAGGGCGGCACAGGCAACCCTAGCAGCGTCAAGAAAGGACACGATAACTTATGGCGCCATACCTAGATTCTGCCAAGGTAGAATACAGCCAGTTGTGTGCGGTCGCGTAGCCCGAGCTTCTCGAGTATCACGCTGATGTAGTTGCGCACGGTGCCTTCGCTAAGATACAGCGTCTCAGCGATCTCCCGGTTGCTCAAGCCTCTTGCTACCAGTTCGATGATGTCTTTCTCTCTATCGTTGATGCCTCGGGCGGAGAGGCGGGCTGCAATAGCCTTTTGGTCTCCTTCGTCGCTCCCTATGGCTTGCAGGAGTTTGGGCAGCTTCGTGACGATTGCGTCGCCGAACACGCTCTGGCCGGTGTGGACGGCCTTTAGCGCAGGGATTATGCTCTCGAAGTCCTGTTTCAGAATGTACCCTTTCGCCCCAAGGCGCAGTGCTTGGACGATGTACTCGTCGTCCAGGAACGTCGTGAGGAAGAGTACTCGCGCGTCCGGGAACTGGCTCAGCACCTGCCTGCACGCCTCGAGGCCGGTCATGCCCTCCATGCGGATGTCCATCAGGAGCACATCGGGCTTGAGCTTGGCATACAGCGCCACAGCCTCGTGCCCGCTATAGCCGGTTCCGACGACTTCTACATCGCCATGGGCCTGTAGTATGATCTTCAAAGACTCGCATACTAGTCTGTCATCATCCACGACTAGCACCCTCACGGTGCCGCCTCCCTTCGCGGCGCGGTCCTCCTCTTTGGAACTGACACGAAGAGCCTAAACCCTCCCTGGTGCTCGACTAAGAACTGCCCGCCTAGGGCTGTGACTCGATCCTCCATGCTGCGCAAGCCGAGGCCATCGCCGGCGGCCGCGGCTCTCTCGCCCGAGGTGGCTCCGAAGCCTAAATCGGCTCCCATCTCTGAAGCAGCACCGAAGCCCAAAGCGGTTCCGGCCCCTGGCGTGGCACCGCTGGCACCGGCCCCTGAGGCTGCACCACCACGCGGCCCTAGGCCAGGCCTTGATGCGAGACCCGTGCCGTTGTCCTGCAGTACCAGTTGATAGAGGGCCGGATGCTCCAGAAGCGCCAGGGTGACTAGGGTCGCATCTGAGTGGCGGATTATGTTGTTCAGCCCCTCCTTGATGA
>DUSX01000051.1 GCA_012842395.1 Bacillota bacterium | reverse complement strand
GGGACCATCGCAGTAGAGCGCAATGCTTGGAACAACTGGCGATGACGCGGGATGGGCGGTGTAGTAGTAAGGACGGAACGTACCGGCGGTCAGGTTCAAGACATTGCTTCAACATTGCCGCCTGTGATAGGGGGAGGCAATTGCCCGCCTAAGAGTGATGATCGGTTGATAGAACCCATCTTTTCCACCGTTACCCGCGCGGCTCCTCGGGTTCCAAGGGCCCGAGTTTCCCTGTGGAGCGCACAGGCATACGGATGGGAATATGGCTAAGGCTTCAAGCGTCTTATGGGAAAACAGCAGGGATTTGGCCAGCGTTTGGGTGTCGTCGGGCGTTACGACCACAATGATCGGTTCGAGCGAGTCGAGGATTATACGAGCCGTCGGCCGCGTCGACGTCCTCTCGCCCGGGATCGGAAGCTTCTCACCGGTCGCCTCTGCGTATCGCCTCGCACGTCGTTCAACGATCGCCTGCACCAATGCCGCGAGCAGCACCACGCACGCCAAGGTCTCCAGACACTCAGGGGTCTTTACATACATTGCGCCAACGAAGGAACGACCACGAGGAACGCGATGAAGTTCTTGGCGAGCCTTCTCTTGAATACCGAATGTATCCACTCTCCGGTATTGGGATTGAGGGCACCATACATACTCACCCGCTCGTTGGTGCCTGGTGTCATGATCTTCTTTTGCTACCCTCGTCTCATCCGGCAGGACCGGACGTTGGGTAGTAGGTCGCAGTGGCACTCGTCCTGGTAGAACACAGTACAGGCAGAGCCAAATGCCCTGAGGAATACGTCTCGTCTATGAGTGCGACCTCGAAATCACTTATGGGGTCCGACTTCAGCGCAATGAGTTTCGGCCTTCTCCACCTAAAGCCAAGGCTGCGGAGGAGTCGTCTCATGGTGAAGATGCTTAGCCGATATTTCGCAGGTCCGGCATTTCGAATTGGTGCCGAGGTCAGCGGCGTTGTTCACGTGGAATCATCTGCCAGTTTGCTGTAACTCCCGCGTGCAAGTCCAAGCCTGCGAATGAGATTCATGTGCTCGCCAGTGACGTTGACGACTGTGGCGAATCTCTCGCCGTTCAGCGTCTGGCCTGCTGTGTACGTTATGGACACGTACTTCTTGAGCACTTGATGTGAAGTGAGCTTGCGGTCGTGTTTCTTCGCCAGGTGCTCCAGCAGGCAATAGGCGATCAGTGCTATGAAGCAAACCAGCGCCAGCCCCCGTACCCGTTCCTCTTTGTGTAGGAATACCGGCCGCACCCGGACCCGGGATTTCATATACCTCATCGGCCGCTCCACTTGATACTTCCGACGGGTTCGCTCGAAGATCTGCTTCAGTGGATACTCCTCACCGTCCGCCAGGTTCGTGACAACCGGGTAAACCCCGTCCCTGCGCTCGAGCTTGCGAAGCTCCTCCTGGTCTACCCCATACTCAAGTTTCAGCGCCGCTTGCCCATCGGGTCCATCATGAACCTCGACAACTCTCGGATGACTGTAGACGGCTTTGAGGTAACAGGTCGGCCCCTCGAAGATCTTGTCAACCTGGCTTTGGGCGTAATCTTTATCCTTGTAGCGCCGCCGGTTTAGCTTCATCTCCCCGATATCCCGAAGCCTCTCCTCAACACGCCTCATGTAGGTCTCGCGCCGCTCGCGGTCGAGCCTTGCCTTGCTCTCGCTCCACACAATGAGCACCCTTGCTGTAAACGGGCTCGTGCCCTTCGCATCCGGGCTTGTCGTCATCTCCGGTGTAATCAGAACGCGCCGTTCCGCATACTTGAACCTGCTTTCGCCTTTCCCGTCGCTCCATACGTTGCGATCGAACTCTTCTTGACTTACAGAATCCATGGCTTCCCTAAACGGCACATCCGAAGGACACGGGGCAATGAACTTCACCCCTTCGGAGTTTAACCTCAGCAAGTTTGGTATCGTTCCAACCGCATTGTCACCCATTACCAGGATGTGGCTCTTCCCCAGCTTCGCCTTCATTTCAAGCAGGCTCTCCACAGCTATCTTCTGGTCCGCAAGCCGCCCTTCGATAAGCTGTTGCCGCATCGGAACGCCTGATTCCTTGTCCACGGCCATTGCGAGCTTGATCTGCTTCAGGTCGCTCCTGTGGTCCGGGCTATACCCGAACTTGATAAGCTCCGCTTCATCATAGTCCCCCTCGAAGTAAAACGCGGTCGTGTCCCAGATGACCTCATCCGCGCCAAGCCCGAACTCCTTCATGAGCCTGAAAGCCAGCTTGGTCTGAATCTCATCCTGATGTTCGTCCAGAGCCTCCAGCGCCCTCGCCAGGCGATCATCGTTCAGCCGTTTCGGGTCCACTCCGAACATATGCTGGATACCACACAGATCCGCCCAGGCTTCCACGTCAACCAAAGGCGTGGGAGAGTTCAGCCTGTTCGCAACCAGGATCTCTGTGACCTCGCCGGTGGAGACAATCTGTCCCCTGTCTGAGTAATCCGGGACAGCCTCATCCACGATGGCCCGCAGCCCAATGAGTTCCAATAGCGGCTTGATAACGTAAAGCGATCCGATGTAGTAGTCCCGAATGTAAGAGAACTTGCGAACGGGGACCGGCGAGAACTCAGAACCTGGGTAGCCATCAAATCTCCTGGCCAAGGACATCCCTCCCTGGCCTGCATATTCGACACTCGTTACAAAGTACCTTCTCAGATGATTCTGATAATATCGTCAGACTAGGCACACTATACCAGACAATACCATCTCGCTAACCCGCGAATTATAGGCTTAGTCTTACTCCAAACGGAGCCAGAATGGCCCGCAGGGCTTTGGCTGTCCAGTTTGTGATGGGGTATAGCCCGAACACGGCAGGGTTCATGTCTACGGCACGCGATAGCGCCCACCGCGCGGCTTTGCCGCCCTTGGTTAGACGCCCGGGTCGTTCCGCGTCACGGGAGTGAAACACCGGCAACCTCTGGAAAAGTGGCAGCGATCTCTGAACCCACACTTGGCGTGCCGTTCTGAGTAGTCTAGGTATTCCATCGAAAAGCATGCCATCTCGGTCCTCTTTCCAGATGAGGTCATAGACCGCATCTACGACTACTCCAGGGGTGCCATACGGCTCGTGGCGCGCTTGTGCAAGGGGTGCCTGATAGACGCATACGCCCACAAGCAGCAACTCGTGGACAACAACAACCTGGAGCGGGTGATAGAAGAACTCGCTCTTTAGCAAAAGGGGAAACACGGACGCAGTTTCCATCACAGAGGAAGCCAGGAGATCGAGGTCATCAAATCAGCACCTGCGATTTCCGCCCAGACACATTAACCCGCC
>DUSX01000050.1 GCA_012842395.1 Bacillota bacterium | reverse complement strand
CAAGCGACGTGATACGGACCATGGTCCGATTCGCTGAACGACGGGGTTGGACGCAAGAGTGGCTGTGGGAGCAGGCACGCGCACTTGGCGGTGATGACGCGCTTGCGTGTACGCCGTGGATTCAGCCCGGGTCGGCGTTTGCTTCTGGCTCTCCTGCTGTTTCAAGCTTTCGACCCGTGTGTTCTGATCCTAAGTTCTGGCTTACCTCTGTCTCCGGACCGGGAGCTACCCGGCGTGAACGGCCGGCAGCGCCCCCTGCAAGTCTTCTGCCGCTGTGGCAGGCCGGTGTGATCGACTGGCAGCCTGATGAGGGCCTCTTTATTCATTCTGCGGCTCTTGCTGCCTTGAATAACACCGTAACCCTCAGGCACCGGATGTGGATGGGGCAAGCCAGGCTGCTCCTGCCTCTGATCGACGCAAGGCGGCTAGAGATCTGTCGATACCTCGAGACTGCGTTCCACGACTGGGTCCCATTCTGCGAGGATTCGGGATGCGTGGGGTCCGGCAGCTTTGGTGTTAGCTGTAATGAAGCCGGGGGCTCGTCATACTCCGACTCTGCGAGCTTGCTAAACCAACAGGAACCTGTGGCGGAGTTCTCGGAGATCCTACAGTTCCTGAAGACGCGGAGGGCCCTGGATTACGGGGGTCTCTACTGCGACGTGGACGTCCTGCGTAGAGCCAGGAACGCGCTTGCACATTATACGCCCTTGACCTGGCAGGCATTCTGCGAGACCCTCAACACTGCACCCGGCGCGCGGGGCGGGACGGTTGGTTGGTGCTCATAATGGGATGGTCTTCTCTGACCGCACGGATGTCGAGTCCTCGCTGGCACCAGACCACAGGCGTCTTTCTACCGAAAAGGACGTTATCCGCCCCAGTACGGCCTCGTCGGGCGTCTCGAGCTGCACGATCATGAACTGACCGTGCATGGGCGAGCACTGAAAGTCGCTTCTATAGGGGAGCACCACGTCAGCGTGAAACTCGAGCCCGCCTTCGGTGAAACTTCGGAACACCCCTACTATGCGGTCCCGTTCAAACAGTTCGATTGCGGGCATGCTCATAGCCGCTGGTACCTCTCTTTGCTCAGGTCTGTGCTCTGTATCCGCAAGACGTCAACTACCCCCTTTTTCGCGGACTCGACCATCCCACGGATTCCTACTGCGCGGGTAAATGCGGTGCATGGCTGTTCGCAAGGGGCGGATCTCTTCCCTGAGCACGGAGAGGAGGTCCTCGTCTTCCTTAATTGCCTTCGTCACTCGCTCCTCCAGGCGCTTGTACGTATCGGGGTCGAACATGTGCTCACCTCTCAGGCAGCGCCGTTAGCATCTACCGAGGACGAGACGACGTCCGCAGAGCTTACCGATTATACAAGATTCGGCGTAACAGTAGAACATTCCTTCAATTAGAGCGAACAAGAGCGCCAGAAGTGTCAAGCTGCTTGGCAATGGCGTACATGGCTGAGACGGGAAGCCCCCGCGCTGTTCGTGTAAAATGTAGTGGGGCAGGAGACCGGGGTCTTGGGGTAGAAATATAGAGACCTCGAACTTCCCTGTAAGAAGGCGAGGTCTCTATGCCAGCAAGTACCGGTAAAACCAGCCTTGAGGCAATTGTAAGTATATT
>DUSX01000049.1 GCA_012842395.1 Bacillota bacterium | reverse complement strand
GGTGCCGGTCACCGCAGGTTCGTCCGCTCGGATTCTCGCTCAGCCACCGCTCGAAGTCCTCCATGTCAAAGGGGATCGGCACCATCCGCGATGGGGACCACGATCCTCGGTGGTAAGCTATCACCTGTCGCCGCCGGACAAGGAAGTCGTTGTACTCGTCCACGCCTCCACCCCACAGGACGCGAAACTCCTCCGGACCGTAGGTCACGAAAACGAGGGTCTCACCATCCCATACGATCCCGCTTGTCCAGGGCTTGTACCCAACATCATCATCGCGCACGGCGCCCACGGCACCTTTCGCTGCAAAGAGCAGGCGGGTCCGGGGTTCTCCGCCCCCAACATGGCTTCCGTTCGTCTCGTGAGGCATGGCCACCACCTCCCCGAGATGATGATACCTCAAGTGGTGGACATAAAAGTGTCCGGGGCCGACGATCCGGATCCCGCGCCAGCGGGTCGGCCGCGCTCGTTCTGGGGGCGGTCCGAAGTAAGCGTGAAACGCCCCGCGTTCACCCGAAAGGACATCACCAGGGACCTCACCCGTCCATGACGCAGTGCCGCGAATGCGGGACGGGACAGCGTTTCGAACGGTATCGTGTCCTCAAGGAATCCTCTGGCGGCTCGGATCATCCGCGTGTGGACCTTGGCAGAACCTTGGTAGCTACGCTTCCCTGAGGTGGCGGAGGATGGTCTTGAGACACTGTATCGCGGCCGCCCTTGAGCAGGTCCTCTCCTCCCCCTGAAGCTAAATCAGGTTCGTTCCTGGGCTGCAATCTGCGCCCGAGCACCATGAGCCTCCCATGTCTTCCGAGCATGTGTACCAGCCCAATTCTTACATTATTTTCTGTCGAAGCGGCAGGAAAAACCAATGCAGTACAGAATTGTCAGATTGCAATGCGCCAAGAGGGGCTCCCCTTCTTGCGGAGCTATGAGACGGCATCTGGACTGGTCACTAGCGATGCCGTGGAGCCACGTGAACCCACCCGCATGCCGGGTGGGTTTTTTGATTCCCTACCCTGCACCAAGCGTAGAAATAGGGGGTAATGGATGCCGCCAGGGAGTCACATGGCGGGGAGCACAGGAATTTGGCTCGACATCGAGTTACGTGCAGTGCGCGGACGCGCATGTGTCCGCTGCGTATCTTACGATGAACATGAAGCGGGGTGACCTATGTAGCCGGCGACATAGAGAAGCGCGGCGGACGCGTCTTGGCCCTCGGAAAACCAACGAAGGACCGGTTGCGGGGCACAGTGGTCACATAAGTGGCAGCACTACCGAAGGTGAATGATGGCTCCCTGCGCTAAACGAAATGGAGGCGGAGATGTCTGACATGACGAGCACTCGTGACCGGAAGAAGCTTGTTGTGTTGCTGGATGGCTCCTCTTCTATGGGTGAATTGTACAGAGGTCGCTCGAGGTTTGAAGCAGCTCTTCAGATGATCAAGGCGTTCTGCAGCGAGATACCCAAGACCTTCGGGGTGGAGCTTGTTGTTTTCGGCGACGGGGCCAGGGAACCGCTCTCGTTCGAGGGGCCTGAGGAGCTGTTGGCAGAATGGGACACGCGAGTCATGGAGTACCTTTCGGGCTACCCCCGTGGCGGAAGTGCCATATGGGACTGCCTCGGTATGCAAGCTGAGCGTGTTATCAGTACATCTGCCCCGGGCACGCAAGTCAAGATCTTCCTGATAACAGACGGCCAGGACAACAGAAGCATCGTCTACAAAGACGAGAAGGCCGTAAGGGATGCGCTTCTTGCTGGAAAGACCGAGATAGACGATTTGACCGTCGTTTATCTGGGTGATGATACAGACGACAAGTCCAGGCTAGAGGACCTCATACGCAGTATAGGCGGAGGCATATTCGGACCGGAAATCACACTGGACGACTCCCAGCTTAAGCAGATAGCGAAGTCCATGAAGGGTCCGTCTATTCCGCCGCCACTTCCGATTCGTGTTCCCGTCTTATCCTTTCTCGACGGAGAAGACAACTCGTCGTTGTCGGGTACGACGGAGGAGGTTGAGAAGATTCAAGGACTCGCTGCCCAGGCCATCGCCTTTCTCGAGGAACTGACAGGGCTTCGCTATTATCCCGTGCCGACACTCCTGGTCCCGCGGAATGTGGTCGCTGATCTACGTGAACACACGGAACTCTACACGGTTCGTCTCAAGCGCATCGCCCGAATACTGTTGTCCCTTTGCTTGGCTATCCACGTGCGCTGCTATTTGGATCGCGAAGAAGAGCATGCCCTGATTTCCTTTCTGTGTGACCAGAAGCCTGAGAATCCGAAGCCTGTGTGGCTGCCCCATATCTGTCTGCGCGATAAGTACCGGTGTCAACTTATCCATGGTCTCTGCGAGGGTGCCGTTCTGGGTAATGCCATAGAGTATATCAATGGGGGTACATTCCGAGTCTATATCGACGGAACCAGCGATTGCCCCTCTCAGGTCAAAGAGCTACTTGAGTATGTCATCCAGTTGCTAGACGAAGTCAGTCGAATGCGACCGGGAAGGCGCTTTCGTCATTGGGCACAAGGATACTGGGGAGGAGCGGGAATGCTGGAACCGGCCGACAGGGCGTTCATGAAAGGTTGGCTGGCTGAAAGAAATCTCCCCTACTGGGGTGATACCCCCGGTGAAGAGCCGGAGGTGTCGACGGTGCGTGACATACTCAAGGTTCTTGGCGAAGAACTCGTCGAAGGACTTCGCCAGGTCAAGCGGCATAAGTCGCGCATTCACGCGTTCTTTATAGAGGACGTACCAACTTACGGGCTGTATGTGCCGAGAGGGCCCCAGGGCGTGCACAGCTCGTCAAGCGGGTTCCTCAAAGCTCGGCATAACAAGCAACCGGATATCGGGATGCAGGCGTTCGGCAAGGTCCTGCTTTCCAACTCTGCCATCAAGGATTTCGGGAACGAACTTGCGGAATTGCTGGGCGCATCATCGATGGTCATCGACGATAGGGGTTTTGGCATAAAGTACGAGTTGCCTCACCATCTTCGTCCAAAGTGGGAGCACCTAACCACGGCATTTCTCCAGAGTGTCATTATCCATGAGCACGCTCATGCGATCTTCGCCGAGGGGATCGGTGAACACGGGAGGG
>DUSX01000048.1 GCA_012842395.1 Bacillota bacterium | reverse complement strand
CCCTCCTTGAAGCCGAACTCGGCGCGGTAGAAGGGCTGCAGGTGGATGGGGGTGAAGTACGGGCGGCACCCGATCCCCGCCTCCTGGAAGCGCCGCATCACGTGGTCGCGCACGGCGGACTGGCGCTCGGGGGTGGGCTCGTCCACGCCGACCCGGATCACGTACACGAACCAGCTCATCCGCGTCACGTCGGGCGCCACATACGGCAGGCGCACCCCCGGCACTTTCGCCAGGCGCTCCGCATACATCGCCGCGACCCGCTCGCGCTTCGCGATGATCTCCTCGATGCGCGACATCTGCGCGACCCCGAGCGCGGCCGAAAGCTCGTCCATGCGGTAGTTATAACCCAGCCGCTCGTGGGAAAGCCACACCCCTGCCTCCCCCCGTCCCTGGTTGGACATGCTCCGGCAGACACGCGCTACCCGGTCGTCGTCGGTGACGATCATCCCGCCCTCGCCCGTGGTGATCTGCTTGTTGGGATAGAACGCGAACACCGCCCCGTGCGAGAACGCGCCGTTCCCAGCCTTGATGCCCTTATACTCGGACCCCAGGGACTCGCAGGAGTCCTCGATCACCACGAGCCCGTGGCGGTCCGCGATCTCGTGGATCACATCGAGCCTCGCCGGCTGGCCGAAGGCGTCCACCGGGAGGATGGCCTTCGCGCGGGGAGTGATGGCGTCCTCGATGAGGTCCGGGTCGATGTTTGCAGTGTCTGGCTCGATGTCCACGAACACCGGCCTCGCCCTCTCGTAGAGGATGCAGTTGCTGGACGCGATGAAGCTGAACGGGGTTGTGATAACCTCGTCCCCCTCGCCGATGCCGAAGGCGCGGACAAGCAGGTGCAGGCCGCTCGTGCCGCTGTTGACAGCGACCGCATGCTTCCTGCCAACGTAGTCAGCGATGGCCCGCTCGAACTCCCCCAGCTTCGGACCGAGGGCGAGGATGGGAGAGCGTATGACCTCGTTCACTATCTTGATCTCTTTGTCCGTAATGTCGGGACGTGACAGGTGGACTTGCATCGTGAGTACCTCCGACTGAGACACATCCGTGACGTGCTTTAACAGGGGACAGTTAACCCTGAAGGATCGCGTGTCGCGCAGAACGCGCAGACAGAGACGAGTCGGGTCGCGCGATTCCTGATACCGTGATGTGACACTCGCAGTTGTATGAAGCACGGGCTTCGACTTCGTCTACCCTGAGCGCTGCCAGGACTGTAGACCCGCATTATTCTTCAATTGTCTTGATCGGTTTCGCCGGTACGCCGACTGCGACGACCCTCGGGGGGATGTCGCGTACTACCGCAGCGCCGGCTCCGATAATGCTCCACTCTCCGACCCTTGTGCGGTTGATGACACACGCGTTAAGGCCGAAGTAGCAGCCCTCGCCTACTGTGACTTCACCTGCTATGTTGGTCCCCGGCATCATGCTACAGAAGTCGCCCAGTGTAGTGTCGTGCCCAACTCGGCAGCCGAGGTTGAGTATGCTGTGCTTGCCAACCTGGATGTTCGTGGTGAGGATCGTCCCTGCGCATATGATCGATCCTGCGCCAACCTCCACCCATCGCGAGCTCCGTACTGACGGGTGCACAAGTGTGGCAAAGGACAGACCGGCTGCCTCAAGAGGGTCCACCACGCGTCGCCTGGTGCGAGGGTCGCCAATTGCGCAGACTACGTGCACTGAACGGTCGTGCCCAGCTTCTTTCAACCATGCAGTAGTTCCAAGGATAGGGTAGCCTTCTATGGTGCGCCCTGTTGCATGGTCGTCCACAAACCCGAGGAACTCCCACTCCGGCTGCACATCATTGATTTCTTTGACCAACCATGCGACCTCTCTGCCAAACCCGCCCGCCCCGATAATGACTAACGGTTTCGGAGACCCGCCCACCATACAATGACCTCCTTAAGATTGGCCGACACCTCACCGACCGTAGGGCAGCCGGGACCTCAGGCGCCCTCGTCTGTTCGGCAGGCACTGTTTTGGAAACTACGTGACTATGGAAGCGTAACGACCACATACTCTCGGTAACGCCAACACCGGACCGCAGATTCTATTATCACGAGAGTGCCCGTGTTTCCGACTAACTGGGCCGCCTGCGGAAGCGACGTCCACTGCTGAGCCCCGGTGGACTGCAGTTCGTTAGTGAAGTTGCCGTGGACAACGATATCCGCACGAATCGCCCACCAGGCGCTTGTACTCAACTGGACTGATGCCCATCAAGTCCTTTCCATCGGCGGCCGGAACTCCGGCATGGTTGCACATCCATCATAACTGATTCCCTCGCGGCGCGCTACCTTGAGGAGCGTCATCCACAGGATCTTTAGGTCGAGCCAGAGGGTCCAGTGGTCCACATACCAGACGTCCAGCCGGAACTTGTCCTCCCAGCTCAGACTGTTGCGGCCGTTGACCTGCGCCCACCCGGTGATGCTGGGCTTGACTTCGTGACGTCGAGCCTGCTCCCCGGACAGCCTTGGTCAGTGACTCATCGTAAGGAAGGGCGGTCCTTATATAATCCTCCGAACCTGGACAAAGGCCTCCGCAGCGCTGATTCCGACGGTCGCCCCGCGCAGCTTCGCCAAGCAAGAGATAGCCTCTAAAGACCTCTCATGCGGGAATTCTCTCATCTGCGATGCGTACGCTGCTGCAGCTTTTAACTTCGTGTCAAGGTACCGCGAAATGTCGACGAAAACGTTCGGCGCGAATTGCGGACTAACACCAGGAGCATTCCAATTAGTCTCGGACAATGTCTCGTAGCAGAGGATATCGGTGACCCGGTGCGTTCCTAATGTCGGGCGCAAAGCCACGAGAGCAGACTCGAACACTACCCGGTGGTCGTTATGAATGTCGCCCACAAAAGGCAGGAAAACCTTATCCGGGCGGACTTCCTCGATGAGCTCGACGAACGCCCGATTCAACACGTGGTGTTCCACTGTGTCCAACCGGGCAGCAGGGAAGTCTAAGAAGCGAGTGTCTCCTACTCCAAGCAACAAGTGACACTGCTTCGCCTCGGTTCGTCCCCTTTCAATCAGCGCGGGATCGAACATCCCAGCCTCACCTTTCGTAACGATCGCGACGGCAACGTGCGCGCCTTCCCGGGCAAATCGCGCTATTGTTCCCCCGACCCCGAGGACCTCGTCGTCAGGGTGCGGTGCAATGACCAGGACCCGCATATACGCACCCCCCTCAACGTCGCAGCTACCCTCAGCCGAGCATCCCTGCACTAGTAAGAACCTTCCCTGCAAGCAGGGCGTAGGCATCTCTCATGCGTTCAGGCCCGAACACGTTTCCTGGCCCGACCTCGAGTTCACTAATAGCGACACAATAGTCCCTCGCCGAAACGATTAGCTGGTTGTCGATCAGCGCGAGCACCTCCCCAGGGGCAGCATTCAAGCGCGGGCGATACCCGTGAGGAACATGGGCTCTCCAGACCTTGACCAGCTTCCCGTCGCAATAAGTAAAAGCCCCGGGGAACGGGTGGGATACCGCTCTAACGAGGTTCACTATCCTTTGCGAGGAGTCATTCCAGTTGATGAGCCCATCCTCCGGCCGCCGTCTTCGCATCACTGTCGCCTTGGAATGGTCCTGTGGGACCCATACGGCCCTGCCGTTGGCAAGAGCAGCATACGTGTCTCTGATGGCAGCGTAGGTGATGTCGCACACCTTGCGCATGACATCATCAATGTAGTCAGTCGGCGCGATCTCGAATGGGACTTGAGCTAGGATGTCTCCGTCGTCCACGCCCGTTCCCAGCCGCAGCAGGGTCACCGCACTCGAAGTCTCACCGTCGATGATCTGCCAATTGAGAGGTGCGCCACCCCGGCGTTTTGGGAGCGGCGCGGGGTGCATTCCGACGCATGGCGCTATTGACAGAATCTCTTGCCGGATCATTTGGGGCCATCCAACTACGTAAATCACATCGGGACATAGTTGCTGCACTTCCGCCGCGTGCTCGTTAACATTGACCACGTGGCGTACCGGAATACCATACTCGGCGGCCACCGGGACGAAATCCACAAAGTAGCTACGTTCCATACTGCTCTTAGCGACCATTCTCTGGACGTCAGCTGTATACACCATAGCGATGTCCGCGCCGGAGGCTACGAGAGCATCGAACGCTGCTTTCGCGGAGTTCACGACACCGATCAATACGACCCGCATTTTCGGAACCCGTCCCCCTTACTTTGACAACGGCTCACCTTTGTCGTGGACGACACCGTCTATCCCGTAGACACCCCTCCGCGTGAGCACAGTCGAGATCGTTCTGAAAAGGATACTAAGGTCAAGCAGAAGAGAAGCGTGGTCTACGTAGTAGACATCGAGTTTAATCCGTTCCTCCCACGGCAACTCGTTGTTCCCCCTCACCTGAGCGAGACCGGTGATGCCAGGCCGCACCTCTAGTCGACGCATCTCAAATGGTGTGTAGGTCGCCACCTGAGAGGGGATTGTCGGCCGCGGACCCACAATGCTCATATCCCCCTTCAGGACATTGATGACTTGGGGGAGCTCATCGAGGTGGTACTCCCTAAGAAACTTGCCTACCCGCGTGACCCTGGGATCGTCCCGCGCCGTCCGTAGACCCATTCCCACCCTTACTGCGTCCCTCACCATGGTTCGGAACTTGTATATTCTGAATAAGCGGCCACCCAGTCCCACCCGGTCCTGCGTAAAGAGGATCGGACGACCGGAATCAAGCCAGACCACCAACGCAATCGCGGCAAGCGGTAGGCTAAGCAATACTAAGAGCAGAAATGATAGAGCTATGTCAAATGCCCGCTTGATAAGTAGCACCCTTCGCCTCATGGACCTGACTCCTCATTTCTACAAAGCCTTGTCGTCACTAGCTCCGAGTCCAAATCGGGTTCCCCGGCCCCCGGTCTCAGAGCTTAAGCGGTATATATTGTGGCAGGCACAGGAGTGAACACTCTCTTCCTGTGTGCGACCGAGCCCAGACACCCAGGGTCGGTGCTAGTCGAGTGAAAGCTTTCTTCAGGCTACCGGAACCGATGCACTCTGCGGGCAACCCAGTTCGTCCGATTCGCCACGCAGGTTTACCAGCCGCAAAGCGTCGCTTGCCCTAGACACTCCCAACCCCTGGAACGACATTGCCCACTTCCGAACCCGCTCTCAGATCGTCTGACCGGAAACGTCAGCAAGCAGTAGCTGTTCCATCAAGCACTTGGTTGCTCGTTGCAGCACATGATGGGCTGCGGCAGCGACGGGAGCTGTAGCTACCCAGTCAGCGGGCTGATTCGCTTCCCGAGCTTGCCAGCCTCAACGCGGACTGCCTCCCAAGCATTATGCACCGGCGCCGATCCCTCCTGTACCAGGGCAGCCAGTTCAGTATAGAAATTGCGAGCTGTGCCGCGCAGCTCCCCGTTTGATTCTCTCCCGCAAATTCCGTGCCTCGTTTTCGCTCCGCCGCACTATGTCCGGCAATTCCGCGCCCGCTTGCTCATGGCACAGCCGTCTCCCATAAACTGTTCCAGACCACCATACAGCGCGGGGTGACGCAGAACAAATTGACGGATTAGAACCACTCTCTCTGTGGAAAAGGGCGCAAATTCGTGGCCAGTCGCTCGAGCTTCATGAGAGAGCAGTCAAGGCATTTCGTATATCCTTCACCGCCAAGTCTCTGACCGCGCGATCCACATAGAAGACATTCGTGCCGTTCAGGGATTCCCATCTGGCATTGGAGCTCATCCGCCTGCAATTCGGTGGTCACAGAACCCAGGTCACCTCGGGCTCGATGAGCGTGCGACAGCAGAACTACTGCACAGCACTACTAGCCATCGGGATTCCTCCCCCTCACAAGCGTTCGGTGGCGAGCCTCACTCCTCCCTCCACGTGCGTGGTAGGATCAACACCCCAGAGACCAGCTTATAGCAGTTGCCGTCCTCAAACGGTTCACCCAGGCTAACAGTAAGTACGGTCTCCATACCAGCGTCAACTCCGATTTGCTGCGGACTGTATGTACCTAAAGTCAGATGCCTTAAACGGCTCTCCCACTCGGGATCCGTCACCGCAAGGTCATAAAACGCGGAATCACCCAGCGTGAACACGGCTCGCGTCTGGCGTCGACCCCGAATGGAGTAAGTGATTTTCCACGAAATCTCCTTGGGAGCAACTAGCGCTAACGATGCGCTAGCTGGTGTTGTTGAGAATGCTGCAAACGGGACACGGTCTGTATCACTGTGCAGAAGAATCGGGCCTTCGACTATCTGACGAGCCAAGAGCCGCAGCTTTTCTGGTGGGGCCGGCCGGGAAACCAACCGCCAGCGGGTGACATCTGAGATCCAGTTCTCAGGCTGATGAACAGCCGGTCTGGGGCAAACAAACTCGATTTCTATTACGTCAAGTATCCGAGGTTCTGTGCCATCTGATAACAAGTACTGTGGCCAGTAAAGAGTCCCATCGGGAGACTGACTGACGGGACGTATCCATCCTGCCCCGTCCGTCCTGATCCCTGCGACACACCTGCCAGACAGCTTCCTTGAATTCGCCATGCAGATGATCTCGCATTTCAGCTTGGATCCCGCCCCTATAGGTGCACGATTTCGAAAGGTCCCCATCTATCTCGAAGGTACTCGAGAACAAGTCGCCGATGGCAATGCTCCGCAGAAGGTTCGCTGCAGAGAAAAACCGTCGGACCATCCAACAGAGCTGGGTTAAGTCTTTCTTCGATCTTCCGGCTTGCCATTAAGGCTAGGAAACGGCTTTCGTACTCGTTCCAGTCTCCCGCTTCCCTCTTATACAAGCGAAGCAAGTCGTAAGTCGGGGCAAGCAACGTCTCATGAGTGTATTCGGCATTACACAGCTCTTTGAGGAAGAACGTGAGGTCACCCCTCTTGGTAAAGCCAGCCAGTTGCGACGTGTTGTTCAAGCGCACGTCCACTACTCGTTTGATGCCCGCACGTCTCAATGCTTGGAAGAACTCTGCTGCTGTCTTCCTGCTGAACCCTATCGTATACACCTTCAAGGCAGCACGCCCCCTTAGACATCGAGGAGCTTTAGTTGACGCATAGACGAGTCCGTGTGCTTTTCGGAACCCATCAGCGCCTCTTCGGTTTGTAACCGACCATCCCCTCGGATGTGCGTGACCTTGATCCCTTGTTCCATCAGGGCATTACCTACCAACAAACGCCTATGACAATGCACAGGATCCTCCTCGCTGCACAACACGGCGACTCGACATGTTTCCGCTTGCTTCTCCAATTTAGAAAGACCTCTTCGAAACGCAGGCCGCCGAGCAATCCGTGCATACACTATGTGACCGTGTTCGTCATAGAGCTCACGATCACGAGGACGTCCCCCGAGTGCGTCTCCAAGGAAAACATACCGAATTCCAATCGCGGCAAGGAATTCTCTCAGGTTATCAGCGTTGAATTGAGGTACGTGCCGGGAGTAGGGGCAAGAACGCACATCCACTAGGACGTCGATCTCGTAACGCTTGAGAAGTGAGGCAAAGCTATCTAAGGAGTGAGTGGAGTGCCCTATTGTGTATACCCGTAGCTCGCTGGCCATGCCGCCGTCAGAGTCCAAGGTCTTCACCACCTATTACATGTGATGCCACTTGAGCTTCCAGTCATCATTTTACCCCCCGATTGCGCTCTGAACAAGGGTGGAGCCCCCTGCGCACAGTGGCCATGAATAAGCCAACCCCGAGCTGCGTATAGCTCACTCGGGAGTCGCGTGTAGGGTGTCGGCACGACCCTCGTACGCGCGCAGCCTAATCCCCGTTGTCAACCTATGTCTGTTTGGTCTGACCTCTAAGCGCCTCATATTCCTTAGTAGGCTTCGCTCTTACACTAGCCGGGCCAATCTCCGCGCGAGCTTCTCTCTTGAGAAGTCATGCTCCACAAGCAGACGGCCGCGGTGGCCCATGGCGGCGCGTTCGGCGTCCCCCATATTGACGAGCTGTTCGACAGCATGGGCCAAGGCCATCGGATTCTCGGGTTCTACTGCGATGCCCGCACCGTTGTCAGTGACAAGTCGAGCTATTTCGCCGGGGACGGCGCATATTACAGGTTTGGCCGCCGCCATGTAGTCGAAAAGCTTGTTAGGGCTGATGCCATACGAAAACGCGTCAACTGCACGAAGCGTTATCACAGCAGCATCCGCTGCACCGAGGAGAGAAGGTATGTTCTCTTTCGGGATCGGGTCCATGAAACGAACATTATCCAACCCACGGTTAGCGGCTTCACGGACCAATGCGCCCTTCGCGGGCCCGTCGCCCACCAGGACAAATTCAACATCATTCCTAGAACGGAGAATTTGCGCTGCCCCGAGGATAGTCTCCAGCGCGTTGGCAGGCCCGTGCGCTCCTGTGTAGACCACCGTGAACCGTGCAAAGCCAAACTTGCGCCTAGCCGCCGATTGCTGTGGAGGCATTGTCTCTTCAGAGGCGGCACTCGCGGCGTGAACCGTTTCCTGGTCAGCTTCCTGTTCCTGTATGCAATTCCTGGCACTTTCCACGAGAACCGGCCCGGAGCTCTCACGTACCTGGAAGTTCGTGAGGTAAACCCCGTTGGGGATGTAAACAATCTTGTCGGATGGGACACCCCGATGAAGCAAGTACTCTCGCGAGCCGCTGGCAAGTACGATGATCTTGGCCGCGACTCGATACAGAAAGCGCTCAAGCAGTCTCAGGATGCGCGCAGGCACGCTATGCTCCGCCATGCCACCCATATCGATAAGTACCTGGGGCCAGAGATCCCTGAGCTCCAGCAGGAATCGTGAGTGCTTGATCTTTGAGATAACCCACGCAACTAAGGCAGCGAAGGGGTGCGGGGAAGACCCGATGACGGCCTTAGGGCTTCCTCTCAGGCGAACACCCACCCGAAACACATTGAGCGCAAAGGACAGCATGTTCCACACTCGTCGCCAGTCATTCTTCTGATAGGTCGCAGCCCGAACCCACACGAACCGGACCCCGTTTATGGATTCCTCCCGATAAAGCTCTCCTGACTCTAGTCTAGTGTGCCGGCGCAAGGCAAGATTGACATCGGATGCGAAGATGCAGACCTCGTAACCCATCTTCGCAAGCTCAACTGCAAAGTCGTAGTGCCTGGTGCCCCCTGGGAGGTCTGGGGTTATTGCATAGTGGTTAACGATCCAGATTTCTCGTGAGTTCGCTGACCTGCTCCCGTCAAACATGGAAACAAAGACCCCTTTTGTCCATGAACAGACTGCCTAGCTCCGGGGTACAAAGAGATCGTTATACTCCTGGACAGCAAAGGTATCAGTCATTCCAGCAATGTGGGCTGCAACCAATCGAATGAACACCCTGTCATTTCTTAGTTCCGTCCTACGCTTCGCTACATTGGACCGGTTCAGTTCCTGCAGTCCCCCGTCGCCTGCAAGTGTTGCTTTCACATCATTATACTTCCGAAACACATACTCCGTCAGTCTCTCAGGTTTCTCGATATACGCTTCAAAGATCTTTTCGATAACCATTTCACCCTTGATGTCCGTACGAGAAACCTCGTAAGATGCATAGACCGCCTCTCGTAGTATATCTTTGAGTCTATTGACCTGGCTCCCCGTATCTTTGGAGAAACGAACAATCCACGTGCGGATTCTACCATACTGGTCCGCAACGGACGGCAGAGACGCCAGTTGACCCTCTGTTCCATCAATGAGGTCGCTGACAAGCCTGTTGATCAGGTTGCGGATGAGGCGATTGCGGAAGTTGTCTTGATCAAATGATTCCTTCACCATGCCATAGGCCTCTTCGTAAACAGGCACCTCCCTCAACGCGTCATTGTCTGGGCTCAGGACCTTGGCTCTGAACGCATCCTCAAGGTCGTGAGTCACTTGGGCAATCTCGTCGCAGAGCGCAACGATTTGACCCTCCAGAAAAGATGGCACATCGGTCTCGATGTTGAGGTTGCTTAAGTCCAGCACCTCATCTGTCACTCGACCATAGTCGCCGTAGGTCAGGTCTGTGTGCTTTAGGATTCCCTCCCTCGTCCAACGGGTCAGGTTAAGTCCTGGAAAGCGAGGAAAATAGCGCTCGAAGAAGTCCACCACGTTGAGGCTATTCAGGTTGTGTTTGAATCCTCCTAGATCAAATCTGAGAATGTGCCGGCGCTGTCCTGAGAGCAACAGATGCAAGACTCGTTCTCCGGAGTGCCCAAAAGGAGCGTGGCCAAGGTCGTGCCCCAGGGCGATCGCTTCAGTGAGATCCTCGTTAAGAGCGAAAACCCTCGCTACCGACCTTGCCATCTGAGCCACCTCAAGAGTATGACTAAGCCGAGTCCGGAAGTGGTCACCTCTTGTTGCTGTGAACACCTGAGTCTTGCCGCGAAGGCGTCTGAATGCCCTCGAATGAATAATCCTGTCACGATCATGTTGGAAAGGCGTTCGTGTGTCGTTAGGGATTGGGTCCTCCCCATAGCGGCGGACGGCAGGATCCAACGCGCACGTGTTCTTAACCGCGTACTCTGCCAACCGCTCATCAAGTTTCCTTGCGAGCTCTTCTCCACGCAGGACCACTCTCATCACCCCGCGAGATGCGTACTTGCGCACTTACGTGTGGGCCAGCCTCCCCACTCCCAGCCGAACTACGTCAAACCCTACCTTATCCCATTCACCATCAAAGAAACCACGGGTGTCCACGATGAAGTTCCGCCGCATCAGCTTCCTGACACCGTTGGGCGTGAGTTCGCTCCGGTAGACCTGGTGGTCTGTCAACAGGACCAGCAGGTCCGCGCCGCTCAACACGTCGGTCAAAGGTGTCTGGGAAAACCGCCGGACGTAGGGGTCATGTATTGAAACACTGTATCCCTCGGCCGTCAAAAGGCTGGCAACCTCGAGTGCCGGGCTCTCCCTCTCGTCTCCAACATCCGGTTTATACGATGCCCCAAGGGCCGCTACCTTCTCAATAGCGGCGCCAGCTTCGCGCGCTCTCTGGGCTGCGTCTCGAACTAGCCCCAGGACGTGGTGCGGCATAGACGAGTTGATTTGCCGCGCAAGACTGATCAGCCTTGCCCTCTCCGGGACGGCCTCCACGATGAAGTACGGGTCCACCGCAATGCAGTGACCGCCGACCCCAGGACCGGGCTTCAGGATTTTCACCCGCGGATGGCGGTTTGCCAGCGCAATAGCTTCAAACACGTTAACCCCCAGCTCCTCACAGATGAGCGCAAACTCGTTGGCCAGAGCTATGTTGACGTCTCGGAAGGTGTTTTCCATGAGCTTGACCAGTTCTGCAGTGGTCGCATCGGTACCAACCACGTCTCCGTGGACAAAGGTCCGGTAGAAGGCAATGGCCCGTTCGGTGGACTCCTCGTTGACGCCACCGATGATGCGGTCGTTCTTGGTGATTTCTTCGAGTATGCGCCCGGGCAGTACGCGCTCAGGCGCGTGGGCGAGATAAAAATCCCGTCCGCAAATCAAACCGCTTCCTGCTTCCAAGACCTCGCGGACCAGCACGTTCGTAGTCCCAGGTGAGACCGTCGATTCAAGGATCACAAGGTTCCCCGAACGGAGATAGGGAGCGATATCGCGCGCCGCCTGCTCGACATACGTGAGATCGGCACCGAATCTCAGGTTGCCATTGCTTGCCTCTCCCGGCGCGCGGCACTGCCCCAGGGCGTCGGCTGCGGGCCCCGAATCCTGAACCGTCGCCGCTACCTCCTTCTTTGCTGCTGCAGCTTCGACGCTGTCTGGTATGCGCCAGCAGGGCGTAGGGACCGCCAGGATGAACACGTCTGCAGGTTCCGGGCACCTGGAGACCCGAAGGTGCCGGGATAAGAAGGCCTCACGAGCGATTTCCGCCAAGCCGTTCTCATTCACGATGTGGAGTCCACCGTTATTGAGCTTGTCTATAAGGTCGGAGTTTACGTCTATGCCCAGAACATCGTGACCTGCGCGCGCCACCACGCAGGCTGTAGGGAAACCTATGTACCCCAGGCCAATTACGCACACCTTCATGATGGTATCTACCGCCTTTCACCGTTGCAACGCTAAAGGTCCACCGGGCTTACGGGCAAGCGCTTCGCTACCGATAGGACCAAGATGGCCTAACCCCCATACCCTCAGAATCCCACTTACCTCGTCAGGACATAAAGGCAGCGGCTCTTGATGCCCTGATACCGGCTCAAGGAACGTGAAAAACCTCACAGACCCCCCGGCTCTCACCAGCATTTGGTAAGACCATGCCGGAAGCATTTCGCCGTAATAAGGGGCCTGCCATCCCCGCCTGGGGTTCTCCTCTCCCCTTGCCCAGGTACCGACTGCCTTCTGGGTGCAACCGGCCCGGAGAAGTAGCCTGTCTTCCCCCAGCGTAATCAGAGCACCTGAAGCATTCGGCGTAAGTTCCAGGTCTCCTACAAGCCAATGGAGGATGTATTCATGCTCTCCCTGGTCTCCGAAGAGGTCGTCGATAATGAGGAAAGCGTCTTCTCTCTGCGCTACGAACCTCCTATGGATAACAGGCCTATACCCGCTATGCTCCCCAACGAAAACCAATGTCGAGCCCCTGGGGCCGAATTCCAGAACCTTCCCCTGCGCCCAGTTTGACCACACGAAACGACTGCCTTTTTTCATCTGGTCACAGCCATCTACCGTCACCGTATTGTGCGCTGAGGTACCTGCGAAATAATTCACCCAGCCCCTGCGGGGATTGTATGAATAGGTACCGGGGTCAATGAGGACATTATACCCATTGTACCAGAGATCAAGGTGAAGCATGTCCGCCTGAGAAGGGCGATGCCGGTATCTTCCACAACGTATCATAGCAAAAGAATCCCGCCCCCGGAGAACATAGTAGCCGCCTACAGGGAAGACGGTACCCGATTCCTCCGTTTTCACGGCCGGTGAGTCTCCCGGTATATCACTAGTAAATCCTGTGCTGCCCGCTACCCTGCGGATCTCCGGCCTACAGAACCATTCCGCCTCCTCATCCCATGGACCTGGCTCATAGAGCCTCTTGCCGTCCAATGCCATTCCAAGAGCATTCAACGAGGGGCGGTAGTCCAGGTAATCACAGGATGAAAGGGGAAAAACGAGCGCCCCGTCGTTTGAACCATAATTGGGAACTCTACCTGTTCTTTCATCCTGGAGACTCCGCAGAAAACGGAGAAGCCCTTGTAGACGCTCCCGAAGTGTGTCTGGAAACTCTAATCCGTTGAGCTGAGCAACTCTCAAACACCAAGTAAAGAGCTGGACAACTAGCCTGGAGTAGTTCGTCGAGTGCTGCATATAGGTTCCGTCAGGGTATACCTGCCACATCGTCTCTCTAACCAGGTGGTTGAACCCCTTTTGCCGCCACCTCGCCGATTCTTTGAAGAACGGGAAAAGGGTTCCGATGGTAAACATCCCGGCAGCCTCGCTCAGGGAATGGTTATTCCTTATGCAGCGCAGGGCATACCAGTGGTTCATTTCGATATGCCATGCGTTATACCAGAGGTATTTGAGAAGCAACGCCACGCGCTCCGGCGTCGTAGCTCTACAGCCTCTAAATGCATAGAGGCCAAAGATCCAGGCAAAGCTCCTTATGGCTATCTCCTGCCCGCACCGCCAGTTAGGTCCAAGTTCCGGCGGATTAGCTTTTACCCATGAGTCAACATGGTTCCAGAAGCCCTCGGCGTAACGCTCGTCCCCGGTTAGGGCATAGGCCCTCACAAAGTAGTAGACATGTGGGAAACGCGAAGCCTCCCAGACGTATTTGACGTCGCCTAACTCTGGGGATAGATCCGGGATAAGAGACCAGTGGATATCCCCTGGGTAGCGGACGCCATCCACAGGATTCAGAAGCCAATCGGGAGGATTACCTAGGTCCCCCCACCACCGGCTGAAAAAAAGGAACCTGCCCTCCAGCGCGGCATTCGCAACCTCCAGGACCCTGTCTGGATTAAATACTACTTCTCTATAATGAGACAGGTCACGGTCAAGGAAAAAGTGCGAACCGGCCTTCTCCCACTTCTCAAAAAGGTAATGGTTTAGGTCTGGCGGCTCCACCCCAAGTGACCTGGCAAGCAGCCTCTCAATAGGCTGGGGCCTAAATCGCCTAGACAGCAGTCCACTTCTAAGCTCAGCTTCATATAGAGCCCGCCAGGCAAGCCACTCGGGGCCCATTTCTCGAACTAGACGCAATACGTCAGGGATACTCATAGCATAGCTTCCACCCACACGGCCCTCTGTCAGTTATCTGCCCCTTCCTGGATAACTGCGGCCTCATCAGCGCTCGAATTCAAAGACCATCCTATTGCAACTTCGCATCTTTCTCGAACCGAGTCCAGGATACGGAACGTGGCAAGTGTGGTATAAACTAACTCCTCGAGAGAAATGGGTGCAGGCCTCTTGCCGAGTACTGCTTCAATAAAGGCCAGCAGTTCGGTTTTCTGTCCCTTATCCTGTCCCCTCCCGCGGATGACCCTGATATCGCCGCCACTTGCAAACCTGGCGCGGCGAAAATCCTCTATGATAAAGGTCTTACCTTCACCATATATCTCGATATACTCTTTAGGGATCGCCCTGTCCCCGGTGCTAAAGTAGGCGATTGTCCCTATGGATCCATCTTCAAACCGTATCGTGATACTAAGGTTATCCTCAGGTAATCCGCTATGCCCCTTCCCCGCGGCCAGAGCATAAACTGACTTGGGCTTGGCCCCGCAAAGGAACTGGAGCAGGTCGACGAAATGACAAACCTCTCCGATAACCCGGCCACCGCCTTCCTCAGGGTCCTGGGTCCAGTGGTCAGGTGGAGTAGCCCCTGCGTTAACCCTGTAAACCATGGAAAGCGGTCCCGTATGGCCTGCGAAGGCTCTTCTCGCCTCGACGGCCAGAGGGGAGAATCTCCTGTTGAACCCAACCATAATGAGCTTGTCTGAGTTGCCAGCAACCTCAACCAGCCGGGCCAGTTCCTCTTCATTGGTGGCAAGGGGTTTCTCCACAAATACGTGCTTACCTGAAGCAAGGGCACGCATCGTAAGCTCTGCGTGAAGGTTATGCCGTGTGGCGATCACGACGGCACTGATATCCTTGTCCCTGAGAATCTCTTCATTATCCGTTGCACAGAACCTAAAGCCATACTTATTCGCAACATGCTTTCCGCTTATACCCGTAGAGGTAGAAACGCCGATAAGTTCCACTTCCCTAATCCTGGAGAGATGGGGAAGAAGCATCAGCCTCGCATAATTCCCTGCACCTATCATGCCGAGCCTTACGGCGGCTTCGGCAGTGTTCCTCCGCTCTCCTATCTTGAGATCCTCTCTACGGCTCACTGGAGTCTCATCCGGGTAGGTGAAAACTACACCGAGGTATTTCCCGCTCTCCCCAGTCTTAATCATCTCATAAGCCTTCTCAGCCTCAAGGATCGAAAAACGATGGGTTATAAGCCGGCCTGGCGTTACCTTGCCTTCCTTGACCAATTGCAGGAAGGTCTCCATATTCCTTTGCTCTGTAAACGGGACATAGGCGTAAGGATAGTCGATGCCCTTCTCTTCGTAATTGGGATCGTAACGGCCCGGACCATAAGACATAGAGATCCTGTATTCGAGTTCTTTGGGATAATAAATCCTCCGAGGGATATTCATGCTTACGTCTCCGACAGCAACGACCCTACCCTTAAGGCGGGAGATTTCACCTGCAAGCTCCGTAGGCGCGTTGCTCCTGGTTGCAGCAGTGATGATTACGGCATCCGCGCCCCGGCCTGAAGTAAAGGCCATCACAGCCTCTTTCAAGGTCTCCGGCTCAGTAATAACCGACGAATCAGCCCCAAGCTCAAGAGCCAACCTTACCCTATCCGCATTCAGGTCGGTCCCTAGAACCATACATCCAGCAGCCTTAACCAGCTGTACCGCCAGCAAACCCAAAAGCCCAAGACCGATCACAACGACTCTTTCCCCAAGCCTCAGGTCCGCAACCCTAATCCCCTGGAGGGCGATAGCCCCTATTGTTGCAAAAGCCGCATCCTCGTCTGATACCCCTTCGGGGATCTTGACCATCAAATTCCTGGGCACATAGACTATCTCCGCATGGGAGGCATAGCCACCACCTGCACAGGCGACCCTGTCACCCACCCTAAAGCCAGTAACCGAAGCCCCAAGCTCCAGGATCTCCCCCGCAGAGCTATACCCGAGCGCAAGCGGCACATCCAACCGCGACATGGATGCCCTATACGCCGCCACCAGCCCATCGGACTTAACCTTGCGAATGACCTGCTTCACCAGATCGGGGCGCGACCGGGCCTTCCCCACAAGCCCCTGAGAAGCAAACTCAAGCACAGCCCTCTCGGTCCCAGCACTCACTACAGAACATCGGGTGCGGACAATGGCGCCTCTATCTTTAAGGAGTGGAACAGGGACTTCGTCAACGTAAAGTTTGCCATGACGGTAGTCCTGGATTACTTGCTTCACTATGTCATCGCACCTCCAGTGGCATAAAAGCGGAACTCAATGAGCAGGGCACGAACCTTTGCAGCTACTTCTGCTCGTGGGCCGTCCGTAGCCACCGCCGAGGAGGTCTATAGTGAGATATCACTGCGCGGAATTTGCCCGAGGCTCCCCGTGGTATAGAATCCACATGCCTGATCTTAATAGGAATAGTGTTTCCGAGCCTCCTCCGGAATTCGTGGAGCAGTTGTTCCTCTGTCTGTAGCGAGTATCCCTCCCGGGGAACGATCAGAACCTCTAGGCTCCCATCTTCGTATTGAATGATCTGGGATTCCTTTATGAGCACCATATCCTTAAAGATGTGGTCCAGGCGTCCAACGATATTGCCTTCTGGAGTAATCACCAAGTCCTCCTGTCTACCATGGATCTTCTTGATGATTGGGCCAAACCTCCCGCATGGGCAGGATTTCTCGATTTTTGAGATCTCAACACAGTCCCCCGTGTCATATCTTATAAATGGCATACCGTAATTTAGAAAACCTGTACCGATAATCTTGGCTGTAACAGTCTCCTGGTCCTCTTCCATGGGCTCAAACTCAACAACGCTATACTCATAATTAACATGATAATTCCCGTGATCGCACTGGGTAAGAAGTACCGATTGCTCACCATTCGTGTAGGAATCATCCACTTTGGTTTCGAACGCGCATTCTATCGTATCCCGCTGCCAATCAGTCAAGCTCTCCGACGAAGTGAATACTTTTATAGGAGGGCTTGCAAGCTTCAAGTTATGTTCCAACGCGTATGAAGCCACAGTGTATATAGCGGAAGGATAGCCCACGTAGTATCTGAAGTCCCCTTTTCTAAGCCGCACGATATAGGAATCCAACGTACGTTCATTCATGTGATAAATAGAGAATAGCGTCTGTCTTAAGATAGCATTATACCTCCAAAAAGGCGGTGAAGACTGCCCTATCGGCACGACGCTCCGTCCATTGAAGGTAGCAAATGGCTCACCAAGACTCACTCCGGCCCTTCGTCGCGCCCAGACAAACGCGAACTCCCATGCGGTGCCTTCTCTGGTCCACCAGAATTGCAGAGCCGTGCCGGTAGTGCCGCTGGTATGAACGGGAACCAACTCCTTCTGGGGCACTGCGGTTGAGAGCACTTTGGGTTTATTGGCAACCACCGTCTCCTTAGTAAGGATAGGAAGTAGCTTTAAATCTTCGGGGCACCTGATGTCCTCTGGGCGTAATTTAAGGGTCGAAAATAGCTCATTGTAATAGGGAACAGTTTCATATGCGTGCTTGACCAAGGAACGTAACCGTTCACCCCGATACTCCTCCATCTCGGCCCAGGAGAATTTCGAAGAACGCTCGAGAAACCCTACTGCGCGTGTGAATATCTTATTATATCGAAGCCGATATGACTGAAGTCCTTCCACAGATACAAATATGTTTTGCAGCCATACCGGGGAGTTATCGTAAACCAAGTGAGTAAGCGCGTTTTCCATCTCAACCACCTCAATACCACCGGCTAGACAAAACGGCCCCGCGAACGATAGAAGCTTTTAGCTCCGAAACTCTATATGCCCGCGCCAACCTATACTGGGAACGAAACCGAACCCAGGATGCTTAATATCCCCCAGTCGTCCCTCAAAGCCTTCGAGACCAAAAGAGTGCACAATTATATCATCAAGAGTAAGTTCCTTATCCCAGATCGGGAAAGATTCCTGACGAAGCGCACCCGTAAGCATGGGAATTGCATAAGGGTCAAACCCCATTAACCTGGCTCCTACCGCGTCTACAGCAACAGGGTTTGTCCCCCCAAAGAGCAACCCAACGGGTTTGGGGTCCGGTTCCATAGGCCCTTCACCCTCGCCGGCTATTATACCATCAACAATCGTAAGATAACGACGCGGTGAACTACGTGGCTTCCCATCCCCATCGAACCACAGTAAAATCCGGTTCAGGTCTACTACGGTCCGCCAGATCGTATCGTTGCCGTACCAGTTTCCGCTTCGTACCCACCTCAACTCCTCTGGCAGCTTTCCATCAATGGTTCTTTTCGCGATGCGCGCAATAGGTGCAACGATCGGGCCAAGGTGCAGGAGGCTTTCACGAAAGAGCCTCGCGGCTATAGAAAGTGCCTTCTGGGATAACCCGGAGGAGGGATACTCGTCACCGCCGGCATCCGGAGTCCCCAATGAGTGGTGCGGCAAAGAGTTCTTATGAGTGCAGATACCTACAAGGTTCTTCATACTCAAAGTTATCCCGGTCTTTTTGTGGGTCTTCATTTTGGGCAGATTAATAAACACATCGCAGTTCAAGCACGTCCTAGAAACGACATAGCCATGTCTCCCGGTCTCCTGTGAATGGAACTGCATAGTATCATGGGTATCGTAGTATGCGCCATAAAACCTGCCATTCTTCTCATAATCGCGAAAAGCGCTATCCTTGCCCAGATCAATTGTCACATATCCCTCGGGATCCCCAGGTAACTTCTTCTTACCGCGAATAACGCCGTTAGCACCCAGCCATTGTTCCTCCCGAAGACCCAAAAGTTTAACCGGAAAACCCTGGCGCTTGTAAGAATTTACGATATCACGAAGCCCATTACGCCTTATGATTTCTTCAAAATCTGAGTCCGTTTGAGGACTGTCAGCGATAATCACCTGACCCCGCCCTTCCAATGCAACCAATACCCAATCAACTACAGCCTTAACTATGCTTCCATGGGTTATCACATACTCCCATTCTGATTCCCTCAAAAGGTGGCCCTGTCGGATGAGGTTTGGCTTCACAACGACGCAGTCACCGGGTCTTACAAGCCACTCTAGTCCGTGACACTCTGAGATGGTATCAGGAGATATCGTCTTCTGAATTTGAGTAAGCAGATCATTTACCGCGTTATATACCTCATTATCGGTTAGCTGGCGCCCCACATCAGCCTGACGCTGTGGCTGGATTGGCCTTGTGTAGCCAACTGGATACCTAGGTTATACCTAGGTTGCACACGCCTAGCGGAAACATCGCTCGCACAGACCAAGTCATTGCTCATACCCAAGTGATGTGCCTCCATTACCCTATAAAGATCCTTCATCTCTCAGGTACGAGTTTGAGAAGAACAATCCACTCTGTATTCCTTCCCACCAATTTCACCTAAACCCAGATGGGGTTCGTCTACGTCCATGAAGGAACGGTTAGCTAAGTGTCCTTTCAGGCGCCGCCACACAGTCTCCCTTAGTTTAGATGGATAGTGTATTTAGGAAGCCAAAATAAATGCACCTGCGGATGTTCCATAAGCCACTCCCGTACTACTTTGCATCCTGCGATGGTGCCAGCCATATGCTGGCATGGAGGACTACTTTGGCTTTATAGGGCCGGTCATTATCTGAAATGACGATTATCGGCCCTACTCTTACCTAGCCACATAGGCATCATTATCAGCACTCCCTCGGCTTTGAGGTATACTTCTTAGCCCTGTAGTAGCCTAGAAATAACCCTTACCAACGACTGTGCACTCCTATTCTCCGTAAAACGTTCAGCAACCAGCTGGATATTGGCAGTACTTATACAATGATACCGTTCAGCATCTTCTAAAAGCCAACAAACGGCATCAGCTATGTTCTCAGGCGCTCGCGGTTGAACAAAGACACCATTAACTCGATCTCGCACGACATCCCCTATCCCCCCATGATTTGTGACAATAACTGGCAGTCCCCACGCCATTGCCTCCAGAAGCGCGAGAGGCACCCCCTCAAAACGATAGTAAGTAGGCAGGACAAAGACATCTGCGTTGCGTAGGAGAGTTCGCTTTGCCTCGCCAGTTACTATTCCATGAAATCTAACACTGTCCTGAAGGCTAAGCTCGCGCACCAATTCTTCGGCTACTACTCTATCATGCTCGGACATCCAGGCTCCAGCTAAATCACACGATACACTCATCCCACAACTACGAAGGACATATATCGCACGAATAACATCTAGATAACCTTTACTGGGGATTAGATTGCTTAGATAGAGCAACCTTGCTCCTCCCCACTTCCCCTTAAGACATTCCCGTCGATGGGCAAAATCTTCTTCACTTGGTAGTACCTCGTCTGCCACAAAATTCTCCACAACATAGACACGATCAGGCCGAACAAGTCCCGCAAACATCCCTTTCAGTCTCTCTGTTAGCACAATTGCACCCACGAGTTTTTGCGCGGATGCGCGGATAAAGAAGCGAAAGAATCTCCCTGCCTCTCGGTAAAGCTCCCCGAAATGCCCGCCATGAACATGCCCCACGACAGGTACTTTATACATGCTAGCTAAAGCTATCACCAATCCATCCTTAAGAAAACCAAGCTTTGACTGAGATAGAGTTATGTAGCAGAGGTTCGGTCGCAATTTATGTAGCGAGTACCAAATGCTAAATAGTAACCGAACCCGAGAAATCACTTTGCGTAGCGTAGGGCTGCCGGACCGGTCTGGGCCTCGCAGAGTAGACGAGAAAGAGGACTCTAACCCAGCGGCCAGATTCACAACACAAACGTCAAAATGCTCAGACAGCCAGCTGACTGCATGCTTAGTCGCGATCGTCATACCATTAATTGGTGGAGGAAGGGGTCCAACTACCAGTACCTTAGGCCGCAGCACGGACTTAGGTTCCTGTCTAATTCCGTTACTTCTTATTTTGTCGTGGATAATTGTCATTATGTTCGACTCCCAACTGATAGATGGAAAATAGATGATAACCGCCATTAACCTTATCCTGGAGATCCCAGGTCTACACCCCTACTGGTCAGATAAGCTGCAAGGGATTCGGTCGTCGGAAAGTGTTTCTCTGCCAAGGCAATGTGCTCAGAGATCAGCGACT
>DUSX01000047.1 GCA_012842395.1 Bacillota bacterium | reverse complement strand
TGCTGTCGGGCCGCGCAAACCTCGTCGCGATCTTCACGAGGAACGCTGACGTCATTGCCATCGGCGCGGAGTATCTGAGATACGCCGCCCTATCTTACGTTCCCTATGCCCTTATGTTCACGCTCTCTGGAGTGCTTCGCGGAGCCGGGGACACCGTCACTAGCATGCTCGCGACTTTCGCTTCTCTATGGCTGGTGAGGGTCCCTATGGCCGCTGTGCTGTCTCGACTCCCCGGCCTCGGGGTCAAGGGCGTCTGGATCGCCATCGTCGCCGGGCCGGTCTCAGGGACCATGCTCAACTTCGTGTACTATCGGACCGGTCGCTGGAAGAGGCACGTCGTCGCGCGACGGCCTTCTCCCGAGTGAGCGAACAGGACGAGGAAACTTGAGAACTTTCCTTGCCTCGCCTCACACTGTCTCGTCTTGCCTCGCCTCACCTTGCCTTGCCTTGCCTTGCCCCGCCTGGCCTCGTCTTACTTTGCCTTGGCGCCGCGTTTCACGCCAGCCAACGCAATTGCCCATCTCTGAGCATGGTGATGCCGTGGAGGTTCCTCCGAACCAGAGCGCTATTTCTCGGATGTGGTACGCCGCTGCTTGTCCCGACGTGTCTCGTAACTCTGGCTCCGCAGCTCCTTGAAGAACTCCGCTTCTGACAGGGAGTAGGGAACATTCAGCGGTAGCGAGTCCGGCGGTCCGTATGCCTTAAAGCTCTCCCTCTTCTCTTCAATCTCGTCCAGCCGTTGAATCAGGCTCTTGAGATTCTCGATTTCCTCTTTAACCTCGACATCATCGGTCCTATGCTCGTCACAGCGCACGCTCTCGAGAGCTTCGAGCCTACCCTCGAGTATCGTCCTGCTCTCGTCCAGGTTCCCTTCCCTGCTCTTATCAACGGCTTCATCCTTTTTTCCCTCTTTCCTTCTGCCCGCGCCTACACGTGCCACGGCTCTGGAGCGTTAACGTAGACACCGGGAAGGGCCACCATTCCCAACGTCGGCGCACAGCTCAAGCATCCCGTGGTGAGCCCGGACGGCATCAAGCTCGCTCACGTCCTCGACAACCTGTATGTCGTGGACGTCCGCACCGGATGGACGAGACCCGTGGCCGCTTGCACGCGGTTTTGCAGGCCCTTGTCCGAAAGCAAGCCGGTGTACCGATGCAATGGGCTCACCGCCTGCCGCTCGCGTGCAACCGCCCAGCTTCGTGCTGGCTCCGCCGAATGCAGCCGCGAAAACTGAACGTCCCAGCCAAGAGCGCTCCGATACGGCACATCAGCACATCAGCTCTGATACGTTACCTTTCCCTTTACTGATATCTCCTTCACCCGATCGTCCAGGGCTACCGCCTCTCTTAAGGCCCGTCCGAGGGCTTTCGCGGAACATTCGATCTTGTGGTGAAGATTGCCATCCTGAAGCACCTGTATGTGCAGCGTGGCTCCCAGCCCGCCCGTGAAGGCCTTGAAGAACTCCTGGATATCACAGTGGTCCAGACCACCGCCGGGCGAAAGGTAGAATCCCGGTCGGCCAATGAGATCCACGGAAATCAAGATCAGTACTTCATCAAAGGGGATTGCCGCCCAGCCGAATCTTCTAACTGGAAGAGTTCTTGAGAGGACAGCTTCACCACGGTTTACGCCTTCTGGCGGTTCGGCGGGGTGTTCAAGGCACTGCCTCAATGCGGCTCCCAAAGCCCATCCCGTGTCTTCCGCGCTGTGGTGGAGATCGGGCCTACCCGACTTCACTTCCAGTTCAAGGTCGAAAGAAGCATGTAACGCCAGCGTCTCGAGGAAATGGTCCAGGAAAGGGAAGCCGCTTGCCACTTTGGAACTACCGGTCCCATCGATCCTCAGGTATACGCTGACCGACGTCTCTCTGGTCGTGCGAGTAAGCTTTACGGCTCTCCGGACTCCAGGAGTGTTCTGTGGAGCATCCATGCGATCACCTCTTGCAAGCCTTGCAAGCCCAAGGGTCTCCTCACAACTAGCCGCCGTCGTCCCAGGTGTTGAGCCGGCATGAAGCACCGATGTCGCACTCCCGACACACCGCTCCTATGGGGCGTCCCTGTGAGGCGAAACGCTCAGGGCATCCTCCGTCTTGGCACGCTGACGCTGAATATGT
>DUSX01000046.1 GCA_012842395.1 Bacillota bacterium | reverse complement strand
TCCGCGCAGGGGAGATTCCACAGACTCTTGCCGTGTCCCGGCGCTGGCGCCCCCGGTCCCAGGCGCACAGGAGCTATCCGTGCGTCCAGGTAGTCTGCTGGCCGGTGGTCATCATCGGCAGCGCGACCGACGTCGAGACGGTCGCGTCCGTTGTCGGTAGCGCAAGGGGGCTTCTCCACGTTACGTGGTTTCCATACCTGGCGCGGCTTGGGGCGAAGATTCATCCGGACGGGATGTGCCTTCTTCACCCGTTCGACCGCGCCGACATACATGCGTCCTTGTGCGCAAACGGACTTGCGCCGGAGACGGACTTCTTCGAGCCCGACCCGCCCCACCTGAGGCGCATCAAGTAGGGACGCGTGAGCGCCACGGCTGGTCCCGACGCCTAGCGGACGGCTCGGGGAATCCCGCCCTGGGAGGAGGTTGGCGTCAGGCGGCGAAGTTCCAACTCGTGCGGTCTGGCCCATGCATGGCATGCTGAAAGCACGCCAGGGATCTACCGCCAGAGGACACGGCGCCACGTACGAGGAGGGGTGAGCATGGATCCGGTTGTCCAATATCTCAAACAGTGGGAAGGTTATGAGCCCGCAGGGCAACGTCTACCGATGCTAATCGAGGCATATCACAAAGTACGCGGCGACGAACGCCTGAAGGGATGGAGGTTTGCCCCAGGTAGACAGCGTCCGAACGAACACAGCAAGAATCCCATGCACTGTGCATTTGCTGCCACACCCTTCGACACCGACGACTGGTTCATTCTCAGGCTGGTGAAACGGTGCCTAGACAAGTTTTCTATAGGTTTCTGCCTGGACTACGGTGTGCAGGACAGGAAGGGACAATTGACTCGCATAACTTACCGGCGAAGGGAGACTGGTGCGGCCATCAAAGAGATGCAGGAAGCTAATCCTGCCCTCCTGCCCACGGCGTGCTGGCCGAAAGCGGACAAGGACGCCCAACCTCACGCGTTCAAGGGATTTGAGTGGAAGTTCCAGATGCCATCAAGCGCGGACGAACTTGCGGACAGGTTCGTAAGGACAGTCCTTGAGTGGGAGAGACTGTTCAGGATGATCATATGAGTGACGTTGAGTGACTTGCGGTGACCATGCGCAAGAGCGGGTTTCCCACAATCAGATCTCATTACGGGGGGTGCCCGTGCCAATGCCGTACGCGAGAACTGCGAGCCACCCGGAAGCCATGCTCAAAATCCTTATGACCATCATGGAGAAGACGCCATCCGGTGGCGCCTCTCTCGAGGACTTGAAGGAGGCGTACAGGGAAGTCAAGGACAGAGACCCGTCAGACAGGACCATCCGGCGCATGATAAGACGCATCAACCTCTTCTTTGACCCGCTCGCATACGGTGCCGTGCCCGATCCCAGCGAAGCCGAGGACTTGGCCTGGGGGCGCGATGATGAGGAGGAGGAGGAGGAAGAGGTGCTGCCCGGCTCCCGCGCCATCGAAGCGAGGATGAAGAACGGCAGGCGGGTTTACGTCTTTTCCCGCGACCTTACTGCGAGCTCCCACGTGACACCAGACCTTGCGCTATGGATCACCTTGAGCCTGTACCCGCAGCAGCGCAGCATGCTGCCGAAGGAGTTCGAGGTCCTCATGAAGTTCGTCTTTGACGCCGTGCTGCGGGGGCTCGCCGAGTTTGCAAAGCTCCGGCAGGAGATCGAGAGATGGGTGTATGTGTCGGGGTACGGCCCGCAGGACCCGCCCAGGCAGGTCAGGCTCATCAAGGACGTTCTCCACG
>DUSX01000045.1 GCA_012842395.1 Bacillota bacterium | reverse complement strand
TCGGGCCCGCGGGCTACGTGTCGAAGCTCTATATGAGCATCACAGGCGCGGCCTCGGCACCCTGGAACATATACAGCCCAGGAGGAGTGGTGCTCGTCCTTTCGATATACCAGTTTCCCGTGGTGTTCATAACAGTCAGCGGCGCCCTGGGACGGATAGACACGTCGCTCGAGGAGGCAGCACGAATGTCGGGAGCAAGCCCGTTCAAGACCCTTCTCGACATCACGCTGCCTCTCATCACGCCCGCCATCGTCGCAGGAGGGCTCCTTGCGTTCGTCGGTTGCATATCCAATTTCGGCATCCCGGCGCTTCTCGGGTTTCGGGCAAGGTTCTTCGTTCTCACCACGAAGATATACTCCGCACTATCCATACCGGACATGCCTATCGCAGCGGCCATGTCTGTGATACTGGCTTTCGTCTCCGGTCTCGCACTCGTGCTCCAGCGAAGACTTGAGCGAGAGCAGCACAGGTATGCCGTGATTGCGGGTAAGAGTGTCAGACCGCAAACTATGAGCCTGGGCGCGGCAAGAATACCTTTGCTTGTCATGGTGACCACTGTGGCTCTTTTCGCAGGTGTCGTGCCGATAGCCTCGATGGTCCTAACGTCATTCATCAAGTATTGGGGTGCTCCACTGGCGCTCAAGAGCATGACTCTGGATCACTACAAGTATGTCTTACGTATTCCCATAGGAGCACGCGCCTTCAGGAACAGTCTCTTCCTTGCTGTCGGCGCGGCGACCATCACCATGACAGCAGGGGCTCTCGTGTCATACATGTGCATCAGAGTCAAGCTCGCTGTCGCGCGCGTGCTGGACTTCCTTGGGACTATACCATATGCCGTCCCGCACACCATGATCGCGATAGCAATGATACTCGCCTGGTCACGTCCACCTGTTGTGCTCTACGGCACAATCTGGGTACTACTCGCTGCCTACCTGGTCACCTACATGCCCTTCTCCATACGGACGACCAACGCCACTCTCCAGCAAGTGCATGTATCGCTGGAGGAGGCTGCAAGGGTATCCGGTGCAAGATGGAGCGATACCATGCGTGACATAGTCCTGCCGCTTATCAAGCCCGGACTTGCGGCTGGATGGGTCCTGGTGTTCATGCCCGCTTTTCGGGAGCTCACCGTGTCTGTGCTCCTCTGGTCGCAGGGAGCAGAAACGCTCGGCGTCGTGATCTACAACATGCAAGACGCCGGTTATACTCAGATAGCGGCTGCGCTTTCAACAGTCGTCCTTCTAATCATCTTCATTGGTAACGCCCTGGTCCGCAGACTCTCGCAGGGTGAAATCGGATTCTAAGCGGGGGTGGCGCTAGATTGGCAGATTGGCTCGAAAGGATACGAATAGTGAAACTGACGAAAAGGTTCGGCTCTTTTACCGCCGTAGACAGCGTAAGCTTCACAGTACGGAAGAACGAGTTCTTCTCTCTCCTCGGCCCGTCTGGCTGCGGCAAGACTACGACGCTCCGCTGCATCGCAGGGCTTGAGCAACCGACTTCGGGTGAGGTCTATATCGGTGGGCGCCTCGTCTCGTCGCCTGAAAAGGGCGTCATGGTACCCCCCGAGCGCCGTGGCATAGGGATGGTTTTCCAGAACTATGCGGTGTGGCCGCACATGACTGTAGAGCAGAACATAGCTTATCCGCTCAAGATAGCGCGGGTGTCGAAAGTGAAGATCCGGTCAACGTTATCGAGCATCGTCGATCTCCTGAAGCTCTCTGGCCTGGAGAAGAGATACCCCGCAGAGCTGTCTGGCGGCCAACAGCAAAGAGTGGCACTCGGGCGGGCGCTCGCCATGGATCCGGAGGTCATGCTGTTGGACGAGCCGCTTTCAAACCTTGATGCCAAGCTGCGTGAGCAAATGAGGTTTGAGCTCAAGGATCTTCAGCGGAAGACCGGCATAGCCATCCTCTACGTCACGCACGACCAGGTGGAAGCTATGGCTATGTCCGACAGAGTAGCAGTGATGAACGGCGGCGTGATCATCCAGGAGGGAACGCCGTATGAGATATACAAGTC
>DUSX01000044.1 GCA_012842395.1 Bacillota bacterium | reverse complement strand
CCTATCAAAGAGGCCAGGAAGCGCGGCATCCCTGTCATAGCCATTAACTGCAAGGAACCCGAGGAGCTTCGCGGTACCATCCCCTACATGGCCTACATCGGCATGGACGAGTACGAGGCTGGCAAGATGGCGGCGCGCCAGCTGTTGCCCAAGCTCAAGAAGGGTGCCCGGGTCGTGGTGGCGATTCACCAGGCGGGCCACGTGGGCCTGGAGGCTCGTGCAAAGGGCATCACCGAGGTGATCACCAAGGAGATCGGCGGGAAAGTAGACAAACTTGATATCACTCAGGACGCCACGCAGGCAATCGGCATTCTCCGCAGTTACCTGAAAGCTAACCCTGACACAGCGGCCATCTTTACCCTGGGCCCGCTCGGGGCGATCCCGACCATCAAGATGATCAGGGACGACGGTCTGAAGGGCAAGGTCCTCATGGTATCATTCGACCTTGACCCGACGGTTATCCAGGCCATCTCGGACGGGATCTGCGAGGGAACCGTTGACCAGCAGCAATACCTCCAGGGCTACATGGCGGTGGTAGAGCTCTATCTGTATGCGAAGTACAAGCTAAACCCTGCCGACTATGACACCGGACGGGGCTTCGTCACCGCGGAAACCGCGGACGCGGTCGCGTCCCTTGTGAAGCAGGGCTATAGATGAGCCGCACGGTGTGCCTCGCAAGGAATGCGGGGAGGTGCCCCTCCCCGCATTTTGCCAAGGAGGGGTGGGCATGCGCATAAAGGCGCTGCTGGGCCACCGCGAAGTTGGAGTGGCCGTGGCACTTGTTGTAGTATATGTCGTCTTTATGTCTATGAAGAAGGAGTTTCTCAGCGCGGGAACGCTCGGGGATATCGTCACCGTCGCAGCAGAGCTCGGCACCGTGGCCGTGGGAGTCAGCTTTCTGATGATAGCTGGGGAGATGGACCTCTCAGTTGGATCCAACTTTGCCCTCACGGGCATGCTCCTGGCTATGTTCATCACGCGCTTCTCCTGGAATCCATACCTCGCCTTCGTGGTCGTTCTCGCGTGCGCGGCTGGGATCGGCGCACTGAACGGCCTGGTGACCTTGAGCGCAAGGATCCCATCGTTCATAACGACCTTGGGCGCAATGATGTTCTGGAGAGGGGTGGCCCTCTATCTGACGCAGGGCTGGCCGATCAGCGTGTTTGCCGATGTACCGCTTCTGAGATGGCTCGGGGGAGCGAAGGTGTACCACACGTTCCACATCTCCGCCGTTTGGTGGCTCATAGTTGGCGCCGTGTTCTGGGTGACCCTGCAGAAAACGGCCTACGGGAACTGGGTGTTCGCTACCGGAGGTAAGAGGGCGGCCGCACGCGCGCTCGGCGTCCCGGACACCAGGGTCAAGCTGGTCAACTTCATCCTTGCAGGTGTGATGGCCGGCCTGGCTGGATGTCTTCAGCTGGGCAGGATGGGTTCGATGTCGCCGGTGTGGGGCCAGGACTTGCCGCTGGAAGCCATCGCAGCGGCAGTCGTCGGCGGCAACTCCCTGACCGGAGGCGTCGGCAGCATACTGGGGGCCATGCTCGGTGCGGTCACTATGGCGTCCATCAGGATCGGTCTCGTAATGGTGGGAGCGCCGGCGTACTGGTATATGGCGTTCGTCGGTTTCATCGTCGTGGCTGCCGTCGCGCTCAACGTGAGGTTGGGGGAGGTGATCTCGTGGCACCGGTGATGCGAGATTCGGTTGCGCCGAACCATGCTGAGCAGGGCACGGCCCCGCTCATGGAAGGGATCTGCCTCTGCAAACGTTTCGGGAAGGTGACCGCTCTCGAAAGGGTCGACATCGCGATAAGACGAGGCGAGGTTACCGGCCTAGTTGGGGACAACGGAGCGGGCAAGTCCACGCTCATCAAGATCCTCACGGGAGTGTACCGCCCCGATGAAGGAGAACTGCGGTTCGAGGGCCAGAGGGTGGAGTTTGCGTCCCCCAAGGACGCTCGGAGGCTCGGTATCGAGACCGTGTATCAGGATCTCGCGCTCATCGAGAACATGAGCATCGCGAGGAACTTCTTCTTGGGCGCTGAGCCTCAGCGGAAAGTCGGAATTCTCAACTTGCTCGACGTGAGGAAGATGCGGCTCGTCACTGAGGAAGCCCTCAGAGACATCGGCATCGCGGTCAGGTCTGCAAACGACGAAGTTTCGGTCCTCTCGGGCGGCGAGCGTCAGGCGATAGCGATCGGCAGGACAATGCACTTCGGCGGCAAACTACTCATACTGGACGAACCGACGTCTGCGCTCTCAGTGCACGAGACCAACAAGGTGCTGACTTACATCGACGAAGTCCGCAAGCGCGGGCTCGCGGTGATATTCATCACGCACAACCTGTATCATGTGTATCCTGTGGCAGACAGGATAGTCGTTCTGGAGCACGGGAGGAAGGTCGGGGATTTCGCTAAAGACGAGATCTCCGTCGATGAGCTCGTCCAAATCGTCTCATATGGCGCGCAGCGAGTGGCAAGATCGGCAAGACAGCAGTAGTCGGAATGGAGGGTTTCTGAAGGATGTCTCAGATGGAAAACTTGAAGGCTCGAGCGAGGGAGCTTCTGAGGGGCTTCAAGGGTGATGGCTACGCCTTCGGCCTCGGAGTTCTCGACAGGGTCGGAGAATTCGCTTCTGGGTTCGGAAACAGCGCTCTTGTCGTGGCAAACCGCGGCGATTGGTTCAGGCACGTGGTTGACGCGGTGGTCGAATCGCTTTCCAAGAGGGGTGTGAGGCTCGCGGGCGACCGAATCGTCCCGGATGCGGCTCCCAACGCGCCAAGGGAAGACGTGTACCGCATCACTACATACGTGCTCCAGTTCAGGCCCGACTGCCTCATAGCTGTCGGGGGAGGCAGCACCATCGATGCTGTCAAGGCTGCGAACGTGCTCGCAAGCCTGGGCGAATATGAGCCGGAGATCGACCCGTACTTCGGCACGGGCCAGGTTAGTGCGGTGTTGGCCAAGTCGGGCAAGAAGCTTCTGCCGATGGTGGCGGTCCAGAGCGCGGCGAGCTCGGGGGCGCATCTAACGAAGTACTCCAACGTGACCGATCCTGTAGCCGGGCAGAAGAAGCTCATTGTGGACGAGGCCATAGTGCCATCGCGCGCTGTGTTCGATTATGCGGTTACGAAGAGCATGCCGAAAGGAATGACACTAGATGGCGCCTTTGACGCAATAGCGCACTGCCTTGAGGTGTTCTTCGGAATAGGCCCGCAGAAGTACGACCTTGCGAGAGAGATCGCAGAGGTCGGCATCGAGCTTGCCGTGGCCAACATGGAGAGAGTCATCGAAGACCCCAAGAGCGATGAGGTCCGTGAGGCGCTCGGGCTCGCCACAGACCTCGGCGGATACGCGATCATGGTCGGGGGAACGAACGGCGCCCACCTCACGAGCTTCTCGCTCGTGGACATCGCCAGCCACGGGCGGGCGTGCGCGGTGATGAACCCCTACTACACGGTGTTCTTCGCGCCAGCTGTGGAGAGGCAGCTGCGTGTGGTCGGCGACATCTACAAGCGTTATGGGTACATCACAGCCGACCTCGACCGGCTGAGCGGCCGCGAACTCGGGGTGGCGACCGCAGAGGGGATGGTCAACCTGAGCGTGAGGGTTGGCTTCCCGACGACGCTCTCGGAGATCCCGGGGTTCACCGATGAGCACATCGAGCGCGCCATGACTGCGGCAAAGGATCCTCAGCTCGACATGAAGCTGAAGAACATGCCCGTGCCGCTCTCCGCATCGCTCGTCGAGGAGTACATGAGGCCGATCCTTCTTGCCGCGAAAACGGGGGACTTTAGCCTGATCAAGAATATGAAGTAAGAATCGTCAATGATAGGCGGTGCCTTGCCATGCCGAGGTTTCCAATGGGATTCGGGACGGAATCGGTGGACGTCGAGCTTCCAGCTGAGACGGTGTGCCTCTCCATGTCAGAGCCCGGGCCGCTCGGGAACCCGGCCCGGGCGATCCGGGAGGCTCTTGAGACGCCGATAGGCTCGCCGAGCCTCGCGGAGGTCGTGCGAAAGAAAGCGGAGGGCAAGCCGCGAGCGACCGCCGCCATAGTCATCTCGGACAACACCAGGCCAGTGCCGTACCGTGGCGAGTCGGGGATCCTCGCGCCTGTCGTGGATACCCTCATTGGTGCGGGGATTGAGCCGGGCCGGATCACGATAATAGCGGCCACGGGCACGCACAGGCTGCTCTCCGGGGACGAACTGGAGAAAATGATCGATCCATCTGTTCCCGCTCGCGGGGTCAAGATCGTGTGCCATGATTGCCGCGACCGCGCGAGCCTCGCGAGCCTGGGCACGACGTCGCGGGGGACCCACGTGCTCATCAACAAGACTTACCTGGAGTCGGACGTGAAGATCCTGACCGGGCTCGTGGAGAGCCACTTCATGGCCGGGGCGTCAGGAGGCCGCAAGTCTGTCTGCCCCGGACTCATCGGGGAGGAGAGCACATACATCTTCCACGGGCCGTCGTTCCTGTCGTCGCCGAATGCCCGGGATCTCGTTCTTGACGGGAACCCGTGTCACGAGGAGTCTCTTGAGGTAGCCAAGATGGCCGGGGCTGACTTCATAGTCAACGTGACTTTGAACAGCCGATTCGAGATCACCGGCGTGTACGCGGGGGACCTGGAGGAAGCCCACCTCGCAGCCGTGAGGAAGCTCGCCGAATACGTGAGCATCCCGATTGAGCGCGAGTACGATATCGTGGTGACTCATGCGGGGTTCGTGGGGATCAACCATTATCAGGCCGCGAAAGCCGCGGTTGTTGCCATACCTGTGTTGAAGTCCGGTGGAAAACTGATCTTGGGCGCCAATGACGTGGATACGGATCCGGTGGGAAGCCCGACATACAGGACGGTCCTGCACCTTCTTGCGCTGCACGGTCCGGACGCGTACGTGCGCCTAATCATGAGTCCTAGCTGGAAGTTCGTGCCCGACCAATGGCAGGTTCAGATGTGGGCGAAGGTCTTTGCGAAGATCCCGATGGAGAACTTCACCTACTGTGCCTCGCACATCACACCCAAAGACGCAGCCATCCTCCCTGGGAGGGACGGCAACCTGCTCTTGCCGCCTCAGAGGCGGTACTCGCGCTCTCTCGACGACACGGCGCGGATGGTCGAACTCGCCGTGGCTGAAGCTGTAGCTGAGTGCAAGGCAAGAGGCACTGCCCCGACGATCGCCTACCT
>DUSX01000043.1 GCA_012842395.1 Bacillota bacterium | reverse complement strand
TCTAAGATTCGATCAAAACCGGGATATTCCTGTAATGGAAGCCTGTAACGGAAGACAGAAACCAGTGATGCTCCAGTCGCACACCGATGACGAAACCACACATCGAGCGTGGAAGCCCGAGCGGCTCGCACGTGTGCTTGATAATGGCCGCTGACTGAAGAGACGGTCGCCCTTTTGAATCGAGCCTGGCATCTTACAAGCGAGTCTACACCCGTTGGACCTCATCGATCATCGGTCGCCGAGCGCCCCAATCGGGGTGACTGCTAAGCCCTCCGACGCACAAGTAAGGTCGTCTCTTCCGCCCGACACCTCCTCCCCATTCCGAGATGCAGGTCTGACCCTTCCCGGCGAACTAGGGTCATCCTGCAGCCGGCGACGACAATGTTCTTCACAGGCTCTTCCTATCGAGCGCCTCCACGCGACCCAATAGCTCACTGACATAACCGATTGCCTCGTTCATGTCGGGATTGTAGTCGCTCGGATGTGCACACTCGTGCCTCTTTGCCAGTAACCCAGCTAATGTCTTCATTTCCGATTTCGAAAGCAGGCCAACATCCTTTGCAGCTTCAATTAACTGATGTTCGGTCACGCTCTCCCGCAACCGAACTATATCATCGTACTGAGCCCAGCTCGGTCTTACCGCCTTGATGGCTTTCAATCCGTCCGACGCTAGTCTTTCCTCAAGATGGTCCATAAACGCCGCCCACGCCACCACATGTGCAGCTCGGAAGCATCCTGCTTCAATGCAAGCAATGGCCTCGCGGAAGAGCGATCCTTGCTTGATCGACAGACCACTGACGCGCCTGCGGGTCCTGTCTAGCACAACCACACGTGACGGCGCATCTTCACACCTCGACAGTATCAAGTGCGCCTCATGCTGAAAGGCAAGAGCTCGTCGACATACATCCGCAATACTAGGCATGTCAGACGTCTCCCATCAACAGGTGTCGTCTCATTGCTGAAAAGAAGGTGTCATACACCTTTTCGTCCGTAGTCTCCGGGAGGGTGAGTTGTATGTTGACATTGACCGCGAATCCTCTAGGGAGCATCCCCGAGATGGTCTCACAGGCCGGTTTGTCATTTGGCCCTTGTCCATTTGCACCTGCGATGGGGACTTCTATACGGCGTTCGCTATTCATTCCTGCGACCTTGCATAACTCAAGGAAAGTTGAGACCATGTAATTGATAGCGCCTTTTCCAGCTTTCGAGTGCGAGGAGAAAAACGCTCGCAGCTCTTCCCTTGAACGAGTATGAGCTTCTGGGTAAGTGTCATAGAGCTGCGTATAAGCTCTACGAATTGCAGATCCCAGGGCCTGCTTACCTTCTGACCCACGATACTCCCTCCAAAGCTCACCGGGAGAACCGGAAGAGTCAGTGAAGCCAAGATGTTCCAATACCCGGAGCAGTGACCTGTCATTGCTTGAGGTAAGTCCTATGCTCTGAAGCCATTTCCCCGTCGCTCTCTGCGGCACTCCGACTTCGCTGATCTTTGACAACAACGCTCCAATCTTCCCCGGTACGGTCGTATAGACAAAGTCCTCCACAGCCAGTCCCTCCCGCATGCACACTTCTTATCTCCATGATGCATGGTGCAAAGCGACCCTCGACGCCGCCTTAGAACAGCAACTACCTTCCTCCCGGCACATACTCCGTGTCTCACTTAGTATCTAGCCGTCGGACATTCAGACGAATACTGTATCCTTGATGGCAGCGCCCTTTGACAGGAGATGCTCTACCAATCTCGGCCTTCAGTTGGCCGTTCCTGTTTCGCACTACGCATCCATCACTGACATGACGCACCGCGTGCCATCCATGAATAGAACGACGGCCTCCAAGACCGACATAGCATACCATATAGTCAGCCACGCCGCTTCTGTCACAGGCACACCTCCGCCATGGGAACGATTGCGATGTCCAATCGTTGTGAGCCCGCAGGAAGCCCGAACCAGGTCTTGTGGAGACGTGCACGGGGCCATCGGTGGGCTTCCTCGCGGATTCAGCACGTGCAATTGACACTCCAGCGCGAGGCTCTGTCACCAAGACGCGTCGCCGACCCAGCAACAAAACGCGGCACTAGAAACAATGTGGACGCGACTCCCATAGATGATAAGCTATGGGATTGATGGTCATGCATGACACGCGTTATGAGCACACTCCAGAACAACAAGCGAGAAGCCTCCACTTGCAGGTGTCAACAGGAAGTTCTCTGTCCAGATAAGCCCCCCAAAAGGCCTTCTTGGAGCTTTTTGGGCCAATCTTTCAGAAGTTGTCGCATATTGTTGGAAGTATTCGACAGAGGCTGCCAGTACTCCTTTCGCCAATACCGAAATGCCTCCAGACGCCTGAGGTCAACAGGGTCTCATCGAGAGGTACGGCCGAAAGCTCCTCCCGGTCAACACCGCCCTAGGTCAGACCCACCAGCTCCCATTAGCCATTCACCTGGACGGCCAGCACGACCGAGTCGTCGGTTGCTAGGCTGCGGTTACCTTACTTCACAGGGAGCACGGTCACGAGCTGGTCTGGCCCATTCTCCGCTCCGAGATGGTTGCCCTTACTCCTGGTATTTTTCATGGCATGGCATGGTGAAGGAGTCCCACCACGCTCGGTGCCGCGGTCACCGCGCCTTAGTCCTTCAACTGCCTTGTCCGCGGGCTCGCCCTCCCAGAGCAGAAGACCGACAACAGCCCGCACACCACGGTTCTCGGAACCGGCGGCGCTGGTTCCGTTCAGATAAGTCGACCGGCCGTTAGAGGGCGTTAGCATCCGCATCCTACTCGATAGCTTTCAGCGTCAGGGCGAACTCGTAAGATATCGGCTCACCGAGCTGCGTCTCTGTGTAGGCCCTCTCCTCGTGACTCATCTTTCCGAGCGCGGTGGCGCTGCAACTCTTGAACTTCCGGAGGACGTCTTCGAGAACCTTCAGCTCCTCAGGGCTAAACAAATCGGCCTCGAACTCCGCAACAGGTTCGACCCTCTCTCCTTCGACCTCGCCGTAACTCTGCGGCTTGAGGGCAATGAACTGCATCCGCTCCATGTAGGCCACGACCAAGTCGTGGGCTAGCGGAACAGGCCCAAAGTAGTTGTGGCAGTATACCGCGCCGCTCATGGAGCAAAGCGTCCGTCTATAGCAGAGGAAATCCGAATACCACAGCATCTTAAGCAACTTCGATTTCGCGATGCCGGGGCACTTGGCCGCAAAGAAGACCGCCATTTCGGCGAGTCTGTCCAGATCAGGCCTACGCCTTCCCCGTAGCGACTCTCCATGCCGCGAGTACAGGCTTAGCAGGATCCGCGAGATCTTCTCGGGCACACTATCTGCTCGGCGGGAACCAAGTGCCTTCTCCACTCGCTTTCTCTCAAGGCTTCCTAGCTTAGAAGCAGATGCTTCAAAGAGACCACGCGCGTAAGCCACATCCTTGCTGAATCGACAAAGCTGGTCATTATGGGCGACGCTGGGGATCGACCCAAGTTCGTATCTCGCTATCGTGGC
>DUSX01000042.1 GCA_012842395.1 Bacillota bacterium | reverse complement strand
GGATTTGAACCCGGACGGCCGCAATGGCCACTAGACCCTGAATTTCGCCGAGGCTTTCCTGCTGCGTCCTACCACCTCCATTGTGTCCTGTCTAGTAGGCGTCTAGCAGGCAAAATGAACTCCCCGACTCCTGGGGAGTTCTATCTTTTCCTGTCCTCTTCCATCCTCTCCGAGGCGTCTTCGTTCCCAAGGTCGTTCCCCAGGCTATGGGCACGAACCCACCAGACTTTCACTATACTTACGGAGGCCCGATAGCTTCGGGTTACGCTTCCGGAAAGACGCCTGACTCTCTGCGATTCTGCAGGCGGTGCTGCACCACTTGCGGTTAGGCCGCGTGGGGATGAAGAGCTTCCCGCAATTGCGCCGTGCGCACCGCCTGAACGTTCTGCCTTGCATAAGGTCCAGGAAGGTGAGCAGATAAACCCATCCCAGAAGGGAATTGCACTGCCACCCGAACAGCCACGCCTTCTTCTCGGCGTCGTAAATCGGCCTCGGGTGCGCGCACTCCTGGAGCCACCCAGAGAGGTGTAGTTCTGCTTCTCTGACCGCGTGTTGAGGGTCGCGAAGCACCTCTTCGTCCTCAGCGACGAAACCGGCCTCAACAAGCCTAGCGCGCATCGCCGCCGGTATGTCGTCGCCTTTCGCCACTAGCAAGAAAGCGTATAGGAGCTGGTACTTCTCGGCGGCAAGCCTGAACAGCTCGACAGGCTCACAGAACGAGTGCATATACAATCCCTTGTTGCTCTGTCGGTAAAACTCGTCCCAGATATACCAACCTGAGTGCTCTTCCCTACCCTCCCAGTCTCTTGGTCCCGCCTTATGACTCGCGAAGAGTCCTGCGCCTGCCTTATACCTGTGGACCCTCCACAAGCCGAGGAGACCCCACTTATTCACGAAGCGCAGGACGGCCTCTTCTTTCGACGGATCCAGGTTCACAAGTGCCACGTGTGGGGCGTAATCCTGTTCCGCACTGTCGCGCCCCTTAGGTTGCTTCGCAGGCGCGTTGGCGCGCCATTCCGTTAGCACGTCGTACCACTCAGGTTTCCGATAGGTTCCATCGGCGTTCAACTCAGGGACCGCCACAATACACCGAACGGGAATCTCCGAGACCTCCGGTGGAGCCTCGCGAATCTCATACTTGCACCGCCACCAGTACGTGCCCCACGTGAACGCGGGTTCTGCGTCGCGCGATACGGTTTCTGGGCCTTTGCGTTCGTCCTCGTCCAACCGATCATCCTCTGCTGCTTCCAGCAAATCTTGGTTTCGTGCCATTCGAGCCGCGAGCTTGACGCAGTTCTCCACGTCCTTGGTGCTGCCATACTGACGGGTTTCTAGGTGGTGCACAATAGCTTCGCGCACCCATTTCCGAGGTAACGCGGACGCCTGCTTCCAGACCGCGTTCATAAACTCCTCCTGCGCACTCATGGCACGGATTCCCTCCCCGTTGTTAGACCCTCCACGCGTGTTGGCATAATCGTTTTGTAAGCAGTTTGCGGTTACTCACAGTCTATGCCAAAATCGTCCTTGAGTCAAGAATCAGTTACCCGCCCGGATGTGCGAGACGAAAGCTGTCGAGCTTCCCCGGGCCCATTGGGAGGTATTTGCTTTGGGTCATCCAGATCGGACTTTGAAGCGCCTCAGGCGTCGTGAACGGCATCGAGAGCCATCGCTTCCGACCAGGACGATTTCGCACCGCGACCTGACGCCATGGAATGCCGTGGAAATCCTGGCGGGGCGACGGCGGCAGAGAGATATTCGATTGAACTAAGGGGGGGTGAGTCTTGTGCTGTACCTACGTCAGGAGCGCCAGCGTCGAGGCTGGTCGTTGACCCAGCTTACTGTCAAAACGGGGATTGATAGCGCGGCGCTGAGCAAGATCGAGCGGGGCGTATGGCCCTGCGGCCCGGAGTGGCGGCGCAGGATTTCCGAAGCATTCGACATGCCCGAGGACGCGCTTTTCCAGGAGGTGCCGAGCCGTGGAGAAGAACGACCTGGCAACGCTTGAGCCCGGGCAGCTTCCAGCGGTTCTCAAGGTGCGCGAGGTCGCGGCCTACTTGCGCATGCCGCTGTCGCGCTGCTACGCGCTAATTCAGGCAGGTCAGATACCTTGCCTCCGATTCGGGCGCAGTGTCAGGGTGCCGCGGCAAGTTCTCGTGGACCTACTTACGAGAGTAACCGAACGCGGCGAGCAGTGAAACGACCCGGGCGGAAGCCGGGCGGGAGGTGGTGATATGTCCCTTAACATTGTATCATGCGAGCGGCCCGTCGAGAAGTTCCTGGCACGGCTGGAGCGCGTCCGCGAGACAGGCCCAGGTCGCTGGATCGCGTGCTGTCCTTCACACGAGGACCGCTCGCCTTCTCTGTCAATCCGCGAGAGCGATGACGGGCGAGTGCTGCTTCATTGTCACGCAGGTTGTGCGCCGGAGGCCGTGCTAGCGGCCCTGGGGTTGTCGTGGACAGAGCTGTTCCCTGCCGCAGGGCGAAGGCGAAGCAGGCACCTGACCCCTGTGGAGCGCAAGGCGGCTGCCCGTGCTCAGGCTGAGGCGGAGCTTCGCCGACGCCTCGACGCCGCGTGCGAGGCGCTACACCGGCGGCTCTGCGTTTACGTTCGGGCGATTCGTCTCGCGCTGGACGGCGCGGACCTGGCAACGTACGAGAGGCTGGCGGGTTGGGTCCACACCCTACCTTACCTGGAATATCTCCTGGATAGCCTGGAGGCAGCAGACTTGGAAGCACGGCTCTGGGCGGCGAGGGAGGCGAGAAGATGGCTGCTGACTTAATCAAGCTAGTTGCAGAAGAACTACGGCAACCTGGCGGGGCCGCGCTGGCTGAGGCGCTAGGCGTGGAGGCAGCACTGGAGGACGACCCTCAAGAGGATGATACACCCATCGTTGCCGTCCCGTGGCCTGACCCTCCTGCTCCCGAGGCATTTCACGGCCTTGCAGGCGACATTGTGCGCGCCATCGAGCCGCACACCGAGGCGGACCCTGTGGCACTGCTCGTGCAGTTTGTTGTTGCCTTCGGTAACGCTGCGGGGCGAGGTCCGCACTTTGTCGCCGAAGCCGACCGTCACGGCCTGAACCTCTTCGCCTGCCTCGTGGGCGCGACGGCGAAGGGCCGCAAGGGTACGTCCTGGGGACATATCCGGCGACTCTTGGAGGCCGTTGACCCGGCGTGGGCTAAAGACCACGTCGCAAGCGGCTTATCTTCCGGCGAGGGGCTTATCTGGGCGGTCCGGGACCCTATTGAGCGGCGCGAGCCGGTCAAGGAGAAAGGGCGCACAACGGCATATGAAACCGTTCTCGTGGACGCGGGGGTGGAGGACAAGCGCCTTCTCGTGCTCGAAAGCGAATTCGCTTCCGTGCTCCGCATTCTCCAGCGTGAGGGCAACACGCTGTCAGCCATCATCCGCAACGCCTGGGACTCGGGCAACCTGCGGAGCTTGACGAAGAACTCTCCTGCGGTTGCCAGCGGGGCGCATATTTCCATCATCGGACACGTGACCAAGGGCGAACTTCTGCGCTATCTGGAAAGCACGGAGGCCGCGAACGGGTTCGCAAACCGCTTCCTTTGGGTGTGCGTGCGCCGCTCGAAATGCCTCCCGGAGGGCGGCAACATCGGTGAAGTAAACTTCGCCCCGCTCGTGGCTCGTCTCGCGGAGGCCCTGGAGCTTGCGAAGCACGCGGGGGAGCTAAAGCGTGATGAGGGGGCGCGCGCGGTATGGCACGCGGTGTATCCCGAGCTGTCCGAGGGAAAGCCTGGTCTCCTCGGGGCTGTCCTTGCCCGTGCCGAAGCACAAGTAATGCGCCTAGCTTGCATCTACGCGTTGCTGGACCTGTCGCAGGTGGTGCGCCCAGAACACTTGCTGGCGGCGCTGGCACTGTGGGAGTACGTCGAGGCGTCCGCGAGGTTCATCTTCGGCGACGCCTTGGGCGACCCGGTAGCAGACACAATTCTCAACGCGCTGAAGAAGGCACCAGACGGGCTGACGCGGACCGAGATCAGCAACCTGTTCGACAGGCATGAATCGAGCAAGAGTATCACACGCGCACTCACGGACCTTCTCGCCGCCGGGCTGGTGGAGCGCGAGACCGTGCCGCCTGAAGGAGACCGCAAGAAGCCGGTCGAGGTGTGGCGGGCGGTTCGGCAGTGACGTGGGCACAGGGACATGCGAAATTAGCGAATTTGCGAATTTAATCCGGGAAATGGCGTATACACTGGGGTTTTGTCATGAAGAGGCTTGCGAATTTGCTGCGAACTTATTGCGAATTTAATCCTCCCCCGAAGCCTCTGGGGTTGGGCGACGGATTAAATTCGCAACGTTTCGCGATTAAATTCGCAGGCACTTAGAACCCTCAAAGCCTTGTCACACAAGGGCAAGCGGGTTGCTGGCCGATTAAGTTCGCTAAATTCGCATCCCTAGATACTTTCGAGGAGGCATCGGAGAGGCATGGGTCGGTATATGGACATAGCCCGGCAGGCGAAGCGCCACGAAGTACAGCCTCGGGTTCCGGCGGGCGACTCCCCGGCGCGCGTGGAAGCCCCTTCGAGGAGACTTGCTCCCGAAGCGCGGGAGGCGACTCACGAGCACAAGGCCGCGCTTCTCGAACTCCTGCGACCCTACTCGCCTCCCGTGCTTCCGGGACCTGACCCGCTCGACTACCGGCGCGACCCGCTCACGGGAGCATGGCTCCACGACCCCGGTTGGTGGCGCGGTCCCGCTCAGGTGCGCGAGATTCACGAGGCTCGTGCTCCCTGTTCTCGCTGTGGCGGGACGCGCTTCTGGGTGACGCTGTGCCATAGCGAAATATGCGCCACCTGCTACCCTCCCAGGCCGGGAGACAGGGTCCTCGGGTGGCTCGTGGGAGAGGAGGTGCATTAACTGTGCGAGAGCAACTAGCTGACGCCTGTCCGCGCTGCCTCGCAGTGAGCTATCCCTACGCCTGGCGCGAGGACCGAGGGAGCATCCTCGCGCTGTATCGCTGCCGGACCTGTGGCCGTCAATGGCGTTGCTGGTGGAATCCTGCGTGTCTGGAGGTGAATGCGCATGATAGAGATTCGCCTACCGAAGTGCAGGCTGTTTCTCACTGAGGAGGAGGTTGAACACCTGCTCAAGCATGACCCTGAGCTGTGGGAGGCGGCCTTAAAGCGCGGCAAGGCCATCATGCGCGCGCGGCAACGTAACGCGCGGCAAGGGAAGGAGGGTGAGAAGCATGGATAAGGTTCTCGACGCGCTGTTCCTGGTGACTCTAGGTTGGATAGGCGTATGCCTGTGGCTCATCTGCTGGCGCGGACCCCGAACGCGGTGACGCGCCTTTTTTATGGGTGTGCAACTGTGTAACTTCGCGATGGGAGGATGAGCAAGCATGAAGAAGATCGTCTTGGCCATTAAGGATAACAACTGTGCGAGTAATGACGCGTGCGCCCTTTGCGGAAGGAGGACCGAGCCTTCGTGTGGCCCTGAACTCTTCCTCGATGGCACGTGGTCGCTGGTCTGCCATGAGTGCGGCGAGAAGCACGCTCCCGGCCTTGTGAAGCTACTGGCGCTGGCCCGTGACGCGGAAGAGTATTTCCAGGCGCAGTGGGGCGGGCACTCACTAGACTAAGTATCAGGCGAGGCCGTCAGAACGCTTGCCGCGCAAAGGGTTGCTGTCCCTTGGGAACGGCGTGGGAACGAAACGAGCGCCCCGACACGTGAGGCGCTTTTCTGTTGCTGTCGTGTTGTTGGGTGCTGCGACGCGGTGTAGTTGTGTAACCCGGCTCTTTTTTTATGCGTGCGACCTTGTGCATTTCCGAGGAGAGGAGGCGAGAGCATGACTCTTACGCCGGAGGAGCGCGAGACTATCCTTCGGTTCGACGATTCAGGCGACGCCTGCGAGGTGTGGACCGCCTCTCCCACGGTTGCCGCGAGGCTGAGGCGCGCCGGTCTTGCTGTCACCCAGGAGCCTGGCGGGTGGCGCGCTACGTGCGCGAAGCAGGCTGTCCGGATCAAGGCCGGTCGGTACTCCTGCTATGTTGGCGGCAGGTAGCGGGTGAAGGTGGCGCGTCAGAATGCGTTCCATGCCTCCGAAACGGTCAACTGTTGACGTTTTCGAGGGGGTGAGCGCGCGCGGAGGTATTGCACCGTGGCCGTCCTGAGCGGACCTGTTACGAGCCTGTTCTCGGGGAGGTGAAAGCATGAACAACTACTGGCAGACTGAAACGCCTGTCGTGGCGACAAGCGCAAAGAACGTGCTGCGCTGGTTCCCGAAGGCCGGGAGGTTGCAGGTGTCCTTACCCGACTGGACCGGCGGCAACGGCAAGACGAACCCCGGCAAGACCGTCACGCTGAACGTGGAGGCCTTGCGCGAGAGTGAGGACGTGGAGGCCGCGAGGCGCATATTCCGGGAGATCCTCGAAAGCCTGGAGTGACCGAAGAAAGCGAGGGAAAAGCGGCCTTACCCATTTTCGCGCCATTTTCATGGCCGAGCCGTTTTCCCTCCGTTTCTCCGGTGCGTTGTTTCCGCGTTGTTCTCGCGCTCAGGACGGCCTAGGAGCCGCGCTTCTCCCCACGGCAGGGGTTAGACTACCCACGGCGCAAGAGAGGCACCTTCTAGACCGTCCTGCGCGCCTTTTTTATGGTGTCCAACTGTCCACCTGCGCGCCTCTTTTCAGGTGTCGCTTTTTGTAGAATCGCCTGCTAGAGGGAGGGTTGCTCGTGCCATACAAGGACCGCGAGGAGTACAACGCCTACATGCGCGCATACCGGCAACGGCGCGCGCGTAAACCTGAGCATAAACCGGAGGAGCCTGCGCCTGAGCTGGTGGCGAAGGCCGACCCAGAGCACCTGCGACGCCTGGCGCAGGCCGTGGGGATGGCCGTGGCGACGCCGAGGGGACGAGGAACCCTCCTTCACGTGTCGCAGGACCACGCTACAGTGGCCGTCGCAGGCGCGGCCGTCGTGTTCCCTTCGGCGCAGGTGGGGTTGTGGTAGCGGAGTGGGGAACGGACCCCGTTTTCGGACCGTTTTTCGGGTGTGTTGTCCCTCTCCGTTGTCCCAGCGTAGGACCTATTGACATGCCATGCTAAGGCATGTATAGTCATGTTGGAGGTGGTAGTTGTGGACGAGCGGCAGGAATGGCCGGAGGTAATGACTATTGCGGAGGCGGCGCGCTACTTGCGACTGGATCATAGAACTGTCCGCAAGCTCATCAATGAGGGCACGATTCGGGCTGCCCGCGCGGGTTGGGTGTGGCGCGTTGCCAAGAGCGAACTAGACCGATT
>DUSX01000041.1 GCA_012842395.1 Bacillota bacterium | reverse complement strand
CTTGACCCAACTTTTCAGCCCTTCTTGCACGAGCCTTTCATCTGCGATGCGCCCCTCGACTGGGCATTTCAGCGTCCGGGCTATTTCCCCAGATATGCCCTGTAAAGTCGCATAGAAGTCCGCGCGTCGTTCTGAACGCTTCTGGTCTAGATCCACTACAAATGCGAAGCGAAAGCCATCGCGCACTCTATTGGAGAAGTAGAAGTTGAAGTAGTCATTTCCCCTCCACTGTAGGAGCAGCCGATCTTTCGATTCGCCACTATGCTCGAAGTAGATATTGGGGAGTTCATCCTGCATACGTTCACACATTGCGTGGAGGATAGACAACCTAGCATCTTTCATATCAGGCGAGATGTTGGCTGCCCGTCCACGCCCGCTGGCATTCCGTAGTTCGCTCTCCCATTCAGGCTTAATGGCAAAGAGAGACTTCCGGTCTACCCTCTTGAACTCAAATCCTCGCCTCCGCAGTAAATCGGGAATCCCCGGCTTGGCTTCAAGTGCTGCCAGAACAAACCGGCTCGTCTCATGGGCTTTGCTCACCGCTTCGTATTGCTCGACTTGGATAACGGCCCTCTTGCCTGCGATCCACTTCACTTCTACGTACACTTTTTTGCGGCTAGGGTCTTCGCATAGAAGGTCACATCGCAGGCCTTCTCCGACCGGAGCCTCATACTCGAGAAACCGTAAGCCTGGTTCGATCAACTCAGGATGGGCGCCTAAGACTTGATGCAGCTCACTTTCATGCATATCTCTGCCCTCCCAGAGTGCAATCAGTTTACTTCTTGAGGACCCTTACTGCCCTGATACTAACGTTTAAAGCTGCCTTTGGCGGCCTCCGCAATGTGGTCATCGATTGCGCTGGGAACATCAGCCCCTCTCATCGGTACTATCGTCCTGAGTATCAGGAAACTTGGGAGTAAACGGACCGTGACGGAACCATTTCCGCGCTTCCTTTAGTCTGGCCTTATCGTCATACTCAAGTATGTATGACAGGAGCGCCCTCCTTAAGAGACGCAAGTCATTGGTATCGGGCTGTTTACCAAAGATATCTTTATAGGTGTGCTCTATCAATGCCACAGGTGCCCTGAACCAGTCTTCCTCGAAAGCCAGCTGCAAGAGGCGGGTCCTCATCATTGGAGGCATCTCGAATACATTGCTGTAGAACATTTCACTGCCTTTCCTCTCAAGTGCGCGCAAGTTTGGAGTTATCAGCCCGATATCTTCAAGGCAGTGATCGAGCGCGGAAACAGGCCAAAGTTCAAGGCACATAGTAGAGTTTTCCGGGATGCCAAGCTCTCGGAATAGAGACGACACGCTCACAAGGTTCACCAGCTCTTTATCAGAGACGAACTTGTAGCCAATTAGCGGGCTGATTTCGGGGGTGTCAGCCCAGGCCAGTATAATCCCCATTGGAACATAGTCTGCTGCCTTCTCCTTATGGGACTCGTTGTAAATATACCTCGCGATCGCGTCAGCGGGAACGTACCAGCGTCGGCCGAACCTCCTGGCGAATATCCTACCCTCCCGTATGTACTGACGGACGGTTATTGGACTCAGGCGCAGCCCCTTTGCCACGTCCTCTACCAAGTAGTGATCTTGGTATTCCACCGTCGGTTCCCCGACTTTTTCCCAAGCCTCCAGGGCGGTTTGCTGTTCGGGCGTAAGGGACTTGAGCCATTCCAGATGCTTCATGGCCTGCTTTGACTGAACCCCCTCTGATGATCATCGCATCATCGTGTCATCGTTTTCATTTTATCATCGATCTCTGGTTGGGTCAATAGGTATTGCCAAGAACGAGACAGCCTACCGACGCAAATCTCATACCTGTGCATAATTCGGAAGCAATGGCAGGACAGCAGAAGTCACGGCGTTGGGGTTGGCGCTTCGCTGAGGGAACATTCACAGTTTCACTGCACGAGACTTGTTTCGACCGATGCTCCGGCGCTCCCGCTAACGGAGGAACCCACCACCTACCCCAAGCAGGGAGGAACATCCGCAAACATGCCGAAAACACGTTACAAGACGGGATATCGCTGAGGACACGAACTGATACCCACGAGCATGGGTAGTGTCTTCACCTGTGTAACTCACGTGCTCGCTGTTTTTACCCTCGTCAAGACCAAATGATAGGTCATCGCGCCGACATGGTGCTTACTGAAGGGGTGCTACGATGCGCGCGGGCCGTACCTCTTGCGCCCGATAGCAGCAGGACTCTGCGCAAACGAAGTATCGAGCCTCGAATAGAGAACCCGGGAACGGACATGGAGTAGTGAGGTGACGGAAATGTCGGTCCCAGATTT
>DUSX01000040.1 GCA_012842395.1 Bacillota bacterium | reverse complement strand
CACTACGACTCATCTACCTTGAGCACGAAGCCGATGCCGAGGAACAAATCGCGGCGGCTGTGCGAGGGGGTCTCCAGGTCATCGTTGGAGACGCGATATCGGCGCGCATCACCGCGAAGTACGGTGCGAAAGGCGTCTTGATTGAATCCGGCAAAGAGGCCATCATCAACAGCATTTAGGATTTGCTATATCTTCGATAGGGACTATTCCCCTCACTTCAATACGGTCTTGGTACACCCACAACTTAATCTGTAGTCTGTCAAACAATTCCTCCCAACTCATTATCTTTTGCGGGAACCCAAGAGTCAAGCGTAAAGGGTCTCTGCTCCGAATTATGGCAAAAGCTAGCTCCTCGGTGACGGCTGCTTCCTCCGGCTGGTAAATAACGTCAAATTGTTCTGCCTCAATCGCCTCCCTCACCGCTGCCACGTTCTGTTCCAATTTGTGAATCGTGTCAATTTCTGGCGAGTACTGCTCATACCGCTGGCGGATAGCCAATTCCTGTTCTTTAAGCTCGTTCTGTTGGCGGTTATAGTCTTCGTCCGATAATATTCCGTTGAGGTAAACGTTGGCGAGCCTGCGCTGTTTCTCCTGGATTTGAAAGAGTTGTTCGTTTATTGGCGAGAGTAAGGTTTCCAGTTCTTCCTTTCTCCGTTCCAAGGTTTCTACATATTCTTCGATGGCTGTCCTCATCTGTTCTGGGCTACGAAGGAGCTTTACAATGCGGCTTTTAACCTCTTCCGTTAACGCTTCACCGTTAAGGATAGGACTAGTACATCTTGGGCTACCGTCAAGATGGTTTTTCTTGAGCCTGCCGTTGCACTTGAAGACCAGCGTTTTTCCCGTGTTGTAATACCCGATACCGTAGGCGTGCTGGCATAACCCACAGTTAATACGTCCTGCAAGTAACGGTTTAGGATACTTTCTGTTGAATCCGCCCCTCGCTCCAACTCTCTTTTCCTGAGCCTTCTCCCACAGGAGAGGGTCAATTATAACAGGGAAGTCAACCGCGTACCACCCATCCTTGGAATTTGCCGCCTTAGCTCTTTCAACCCGCTCTTGGCTTACCGGAATGCTATCACCGCGCCAGAAGTAGTTGGTGCCTTTATAAGCGGTGTGGGTAAGGATTCTCTGAACCGTGGTTTCGCTCCACTGGGTGACCGGTTTACCCTTCTTGCCTCGGTGAACGCCGCGAAATTGAGAGGGCGTAGGAATACCAAGCTGGGTAAGTTTCTCAGCAACTCTAACCGTACCCATCGGACCGGACTTACCATCACCGTAGACGTACCAGTTATAGATGAGCCGGACTATTTTGGCTTCTTCTTCGACAATCTCCCATCGTTGCTTTTCCTTATTCCACTGGTAACCGAATAGCTCTGCGGTACCGAAGAATTTTCCTTCTTGCGCTCTCTTCTTCTTACCGGTCAGGGTTCTAAGGCGGATTACCTCTCTTTCGTACTCTGCGAACGAGCCCTGAATATTGGAAAAGAGCCTGCCTTCCGGTGTATCCTCAAATCCACCTTGAACGAAAATAAAGCCTTCACCTTTGGTTCCGCATCGGCGCGGTTTGAGGGCTTCATCCCGAAGTGCCGAGAGGATTGCTACCGAGCGCGCAAGCCTGTCCTGCCGGTAAAGGAAGATGGCGTCGTATTCTCCAGCCTGATACTTTTCCCACAGGTTACGGAGGATAGGTCTGTCGTTAATACCAAGGGCACCGCTGTACCCATCTTCTTTGAAAACATCAGCAGGGGTAATGTGGTATCCTCTCTTTTGAGCCTCCGCCATGCAAATTTCGACTTGAGTATCGAGAGAGGTACCCTCTACCTGGTCTTCTGTGGAAACTCTTGCCAGTATCGCTGCTCGTTTCCGTAGTATCACAATGGGACACCTTCCTCTACAGCTTGCCCTCTAATTCTGGCTTTGTGCTGGAGCATATTGAAAATAGCCAACCCGGCGCAGTAGAGGGCAACGTCTTCCCGCCTGATGAACCAGCGGTCAATT
>DUSX01000039.1 GCA_012842395.1 Bacillota bacterium | reverse complement strand
GGCGTCCACCGGGAGGATGGCCTTCGCGCGGGGAGTGATGGCGTCCTCGATGAGGTTCGGGTCAATGTTCGCGGTATCGGGCTCAATGTCCACGAACACCGGCTTCGCCTTCTCATAGAGGATGCAGTTGCTGGACGCGATGAAGCTGAACGGGGTTGTTATAACCTCGTCCCCCTCGCCGATGCCGAAGGCACGGACAAGGAGATGCAAGCCGCTTGTGCCGCTGTTGACGGCAACAGCGTGCTTTCTGCCAACATAGCTGGCGATGGCCCGCTCGAATTCCACGAGTTTAGGACCGAGCGCGAGGATGGGAGATCGGATGACCTCGTTGATGATGGTAATTTCGCGGTCCGTGATGTCCGGACGGGAAAGGTGGACTTGCATTGCTAAACCTCCAGTCGGTAGCACGAGAGCAAACCGGAATGCTCAGTCAGTCGTTTCCTTATGCAGCGGTCTAGCTGGCACGCCGGCAACCGTGACTCCCGGTTGGACGTTTCGGATGACAGTCGCACCAGCTCCCACGATACACTCTCTTCCGAGAACCACGTTCGGGATGGTCGTCACGCTTGTCCCGGTGTATACTGCTTCTTCAAGGACAACGCCGCCGGACAGCACTGTTCCTGTCATTAGTGATGAATAATCCCCCACAATAACATCGTGGCCAACGACTACATTGAAGTTAAGGAAAACGAAGTTGCCCACGCGGTTCTCTACCGAGAGTATACATCCGGCCTGGATAAGTGTACCGACGCCGATCTGAGACCTAGTGGAAACGTATGCCCGCGGGTGTATGAGAGTCGGGAATCTGACGTTAAAGTGCTGAATCCTGCTTATGATTGACCGCTTCTGGATTGGATTAGCAACTGCGACCGCAACATCACAGGTTGTTGCTGCACGTTCAAGTACCCGCCAATCCCCGACAACCTCGTAGCCAGCCACGCAGGTGCCATGCCTGGAGACGTCGTCGTCAAGAAACTGACAGACCCACTCCGGGCCGTCGCCCTCCGAGTTAATGTCCTCCACCAGCTGGGCGATCTCCCTACCTAAGCCGCTTGCACCGTATATGTAGAGAAGCCTCCCCATATGGCCACACCCTTTCTTTCGCTACAAATAAGAGAAGAATCCCCTACCTGACTTACGTCCCAGACGTCCTTGTTGGAGCAGCCGCTCCAACGATTTCGCGGGCAAGAATTCCGGGTCTCTGTACGCTTGGTACAGCGCGTCAAGATTGGCTACCAGCGTGTCAATACCAATGAGGTCAGCAAGTGCCAGGGGGCCCATAGGGTGGTTCGTCCCCAGCGTTACACACTTATCAACGGTCTCGGGATCGAGTCCCTCATCCTCGACCAGCCGCGCGGCTCTATTGATAAACGCATCGAGCATTCTATTCACAACGTACCCTGGCTTGGGAGGTACCTCCACCGGTTCCTTGCCGAGCGCACGTAAGAATTCGATGACGCCGTCACGACACCTGGCAGGTGTGTCTCCCACTGGGGCAACCTCCACTAGACGCATCGCATGCACCGGGTTAAAGAAATGGATACCTAAGCAGAGCCGATCACGGATGCCCTCAAACAGCACGTCAAGGGGCAAGCAAGAGGTATTAGAAGCAAACGCAACGCTCTGGGGAAGAGCTCTGTCTGCCGCGCGAAACCACTCACGCTTGATGTGAACGTCTTCGGGAAGACACTCGATGACAAGATCAGTAAGACATGTGGCTACGTCACGAGTGCAGGAGATACGAGACATGACTTCGTCAACATACTCATCGCCTTTGCCCTCTTTCGCCGCGGCCTTTCGGGCCAAAGTGACAATACGGTCAAATGCCTTGTTTGGGTCTCGTGTTACGACAGTAGTCGAGAAGCCAGCCCGTGCGGCCAAGCAGGCAATACCAGACCCCATTGTCCCAGAGCCAGCTACAGTTACTCTTGAGATAATCAAGAAGCCGTCTCCTCCTTTTTGTAGCTTACTTCGTTTCGCATCTCGACGGTAACGTACGGGGTTCCCAGGTTCTTAGCTGGAAGCTCGAGCTTCCACAGAGTGACCCCATCGTTGCCAGACTCACCAATCTGGACAAACCCTAGCCTTTGGTAGAGTCCTCGTACCACACTGTTGCGCTTGGTCGGTATGTATTCGCCGATAAGAGCAGTCGCACCCTGTACCCAAGCCACGTCTGCAATAGCACGGACGAAGGCATCCTCGACGGTACGTCCCATTACCCTGCAACTGAGCAGCAATGTATCTATCCGCCACTCGGATGCTGTCACGCGAATTATGGCGACCCCGACGATTCCGTTCGAGCCAAACTTATCCTCCAGTTCTAACCAGAAGACCCTGTAGTCTGGGTCTTTGGCCATAGCCTGGATTTCCCCTGGTGTGTACCTCCTCGTTGTCAAGTTAAACTGATTGGTCTTTTGAGTTAACTGGGCCACGCGGTCAACGCTACCCGAATCGACGGTACCAATAACAGCCCGCATTTGGAGGTTGCGCAGGAATTCTTCAAGGGAATCGGACGACGCCTCTAGCTTGGCCCGTCTCTCCTGGGCAAGGTACATCGCTGTCCTGCTTCGGTCCTCATCTGTGATCGTTAGTTTGTCGAGCCCACCGTTTTCAGTGACCGAGCGGATAACCTGGACGGGCATTTCGTCCATCCGGCAGCATGCAACCTCTGGGTAGGCCTGCATGATCAAGTCGAGTTCGGCTGGACTATCATCAATGAAGACGAGTGTATCCGTGCCGATGTTTAGACGCGCGGCGATTTCCCTGATGTTGCTTGCTTTATCGTTCCAGTTCGCGAGGATCAGCGCGAAGTCGTTGTCACGAAGAACCATGCCGGGATGCGTGCTCAACACTTCCCGGACAAGGGACTCTTCGTTCTTGCTGTTTATCGCGAGGATGAACCCCAGCCCCTCCATTGCTTTGAGCCACCGCTGGAGAAAGGAGTAGTTGTTTCCAGGGTAACTATGACCCACCTTGATCCCGTGAGGCCCATCTTCGCCGATGATACCTCCCCACAATGTGTTGTCGAGATCAACGACTATGCACTTCTTTGTCTTGCCGCGCATTGCAACTACTGCCCGCACTAAATTGCGAGCAAGTTCACGCAACCCATAACCTGAGAGAGGGTTAGCAGAAGTAAACCAGTTGCTTTCGCTGTACCACTGAGGGCCTACGTTGGCAACCATTGCCTCGGTATCCAGGTATACGACATCTTGTGCAGCCCGGGCCAGGTTTGCGATCCTTAAGTTGCACTCCCTGATAATCCAGGGCGTACCGTTGTCTCCCTGAAACGCAATAAGGCCCCCGGCGTAGCAGCGGGAGATGTCGAACCCCTGAACTATGATCTTCACCCGGCTGCGCTCTCTGATCTTCTTAACCATGGCTTCAACCTGGCCAGCCAGGTCCTCGACAATTGAACCTACCTTGTTCACGTCATAGGTAGGCCTAAACTCAAGATCGGGAACTAAATCCTCCGCTCTAAGGGCCAAGAAAACCACGTCGGTGTCCGTTGAGTACACTGGACTCTCTGCGCTGAGTATCTCCTGCCAGTACTGGCCAAACGGTCCCACACGCGCGTTCAGGAATAGGGCGTTCGCAACGCCCCATGCCTGCACGAACGGTACAAGAGGCTCAAGTGTGTACGATCCAATCATGTACAGGTTTACCGTGTCTGCACGACTGATAGATACTTGAACATCTCCCAGTCGCGAAGCTAGGGCCATTTCACCCAGTACGGGATTGGAGTTCAGGTACTCGCGGGCAGCTGCAGACGCACGTTCGATGCTACCTGTCTTGATAGCCTCGCAGGCAGCCGACAATAGGTCCAAACTCAAGCTCCCGTCACCTCCCGATGACCAGACCCGGAAGAAGCTTTACGGCTCTTCGATAAGTTCAATGACTAACCCATCCTTTAGGGATACAAACACGATTTGGCTCCCCTCGAATGCCCGTGCTGCACTCACGTGAGTGAGCTGGACAGAACCGTGTGTTCTCAGGAAATCAAGAGCCGCTCCTATGTCGTTAGTCCGGAAGGCAATGTGGTACGGTTGCGATAGCCCCCTGCTTCGAGCGAGGACGTTTTGAACCGGAGAGTTCTCGCCAGCGGGGGCAACTAGCTCGATCCTTGGACCGCTGGAGGCAATGCGGGCAAACGCAACACGTACCGCTTGTACCGGATCGGTCACCTCTTCGGTCCACTCGGAAGCTATACCGAGCCGGTCGTATGTTGCTCGAGAACCATTAATGGATTGCACTGCGATCCCAAAATGATCAAAGGCTAGTCTATGAGGTCGCTGCACTATACATTCACACCCTTCCTACGCAGAACGTCTCTGATATCACCAACAGACTTATACATGCGCTCAATCTCGCTCGGCTGAAAAGATACCTGGTACGCAGCCTCCAGCCTGATTACGAGGCCAACGTGTGCGAGTGAATCCCAGCTTTGAACGTCTTCAACGGTAAGAGTCTCGTGGACGGATTCCAGAGGAATTCCCAGTGCATCAGCGATTATCTCTTCCAGTTTCACACGACGCCCTCCAACTCACAGTTTACTGCTAAGGTGATAAGTTCATGTCGCGTTAGTACCATTTCAGGATGATAGCACCGTAGGTTAGACCAGCTCCGAAGGCAGTCATGGCAATTGTGTCACCCCTCTTGATCTTGCCGAGGCGGACAGCTTCCGCGAGCGTAATCGGCACCGTTCCAGACGCAGAGTTGCCGAACCTGTCGAGTGTTATGTGGGTTTTCTCCATGGGAAGCCCCAGTTCTGCCATACACTGCCTTATCATGTTTACGTTCGCTTGATGCGGTATCACAAAGTCAATGTCCGAGATCTGTATACTGGCCCGCTCGGCAGCTTGCCGAACCGAGTGGGGAAAGACTCTTGTAGCAAAAGCCCATATAGCCTTGCCGTCATGCCTGATGTAATGTAGCCCTGCAGCAACTGTCTCGTGGCTCGCAGGCATTCGAGAACCGCCAGCGGGAACAACTAGGGCGTCACCGAGGTGTCCTTCTGCAGCAAGGAATGTCCCCAGAATGCCGAAACCGTCAGGAACAACTCCTACGACCGCAGCGCCGGCGCCGTCAGAGAAAAACGCGTTGGTGCGGTAATCACGCCAGTCCATCATCTTTGAATGGACTTCTGCACCTATGACCAGTGATAGCTTGGTAGTACCATCTTTGACGAACTTCTCGGCAACGGACAATCCGTAGATGAAACCAGCGCAGCCAGCTCTGATATCGAGAGCAGCGGCATTTGTCGCCCCGAGCTTCGCCTGAACTATGCAGGCGGTACTCGGCATTATCATATCGTGGTTCGAGCAGGCAACAATAATCAGGTCAATGGCAGCAGGTTCGACACCGGCGTCCGCGAGTGCCTCAAGCGACGCCTTGTATGCAAGATCGGATGCAGCTTCGTCTTCAGAGCACACCCGGCGTTCCCTGATGCCAACTCTTGACACAATCCATTCATCAGTTGCCTTTGAAACGGCTTCAAGATCCGAGTTTTTCACGACCCTTTCAGGCAAGTAGTATCCCAGACCAAGGATTCCGACACCCATTATACCCTCTACCTACCCTTCCTTCAGAATAATCTCCAGACCCGAACGCTGCCGCCTGCCACTTCTTTGACTCGTTTCTCAATGAGGTCACCGAAGGAGATGGTAGCTACTAGCACACCATCAGACCGTATACTCGGAAGTTCCTCAAACGGCGCCACACGATACCCCATGAACCCTGAACACTGCTTGTCTGGTGAGTCATCAAGGACTGCTACTACAAAGATGTTCGGGAACTCCGACGTTACTGACAGGACGACCTCGGCCGTGTCGCCTGCTGGGCACAAGCAGATACGCAGGGGTTCTCGCCCGAGCAGCACCTCAATGCGACTAGCGATTTCATGCCTGGCAGTCTTATAGAGCCGTATTAGCTCAGCGTTGTAGTCTACCAGGAGTCTTTCTCTGTAGTTGGCGCCCTCTTCGGTCAACTCGTAGAAAGATGCACGGTTGGACGCACCTACGCGCCTAACGTAGCCACGATCGCGAAAGCGGACCATATAGTTGTTCACCATCGCCGGGCTCATCCCTGCGAATCTGGCGAGTTCAAGATGAGTGGCCCGTTCCGTTCTCATCAGACCTGTGAGGAGCTTCAGTTCCTTTAAGAGCACTCCATCTTTAACAAACGCATCCACGTGGCTGACCCCCGGCGCAATTCAATCACTAATTGAATGTTCGCGGTGGTCCCCGTTATTCCTTCTGCACGTCGGTTCGACGCTTAGACATTTAGTCAAATGCCGGTCGGTCTGCCTACAAGCCAGGCGTCCGTGGGTTGGTGTCCAGCGTGAAGTTGGCCGCGGTCGCGTGCCCCTACGGTTTTTATGACTTGCTCAACGGTCCGCGGAACTCCGGCATGGTCGCACACCCGTCATAACTGATTCCTTCACGGCGCGCTACCTTGAGCAGCGTCATCCACAGGATCTTCAGGTCAAGCCAGAGGGTCCAGTGGTCCACATACCAGACGTCCAGCCGGAACTTGTCCTCCCAGCTCAGACTGTTGCGCCCGTTCACCTGCGCCCACCCGGTGATGCCGGGTTTGACCTCGTGACGTCGAGCCTGCTCGGGCGTGTACCGGTCGAGGTATTCCATCAGAAGCGGCCGTGGTCCCACCAGACTCATGTCGCCCTTAAGGACATTAAAGAGTTCGGGGAGCTCATCCAGGCTCGTGCTGCGTAGGAACCGTCCAATGCGGGTGAGGCGCTGTTCGTCAGGCAAAGGTGTCCCATCGGGATTGCGGAGGTCCAACATTGTCCGGAACTTGTACAGGACGAAGGGCTTGCCGTGCAATCCCGGCCGGCGTTGCCGGTAAACGATGGGTGTCCCCATGCTTGCCCACACGAGCACTCCTACGCTTACGAGCACAGGAGAAAGAAGTAACAGACCGAGAAGTGACAGTGTTACGTCCAGGAATCTCTTCGCTATTCCTCTCACGACTGCCCTGTTCATAGTTTCAAAACCCCAGTCCGTTGAGTCAACCCCACGCGCTCACCCCGCGTCGGGCGTCCCACTACACGGATTCGGCAAAAGAAGCCTCTGCGCCTCTTTTGCTCCAGCATTTCCCCACCCACGTCCACCTGCCTGCAGGTTCTCGGACCAGCGCGGTCGTCCAGAGGAACCTGTTGGTCCACAGTCCGTCTGCTCGTGGGTTCGCACGCCCATGCCAGTCCAGGGTCGGTGCCGGTCTAGCAGAAGCTTCCTTCAGGCTGCCAGTGCGCTCCGGAGGCGACCCGGCTCGCCGGACTTGCCCCCGGGGCTTGTCAACTCCAGAGCGTCCCCCTTTTGCACACACTCGCAGCCCCTGGAACGACATCGCCGACTTCCGAACCCGCACTCAGCTTGTCTGACCGGAAGAGCCAGCACGCAGGAGCCGTCCCATCAAGCGCCTTGGTTGCCGGTTGGGACGCACGAGGAGTTGCGGCGGCAACGGCAGCCGCCGTCACTGAGTCAGTGGACTGATGCGTTTCCCGAGCTTGGCAGCCTCGGTACGCACCACCTCCCAAGCAGCATGCACTCGCGCCGATTGCTCCTGCACCACAGTAGCCAGCTCAGTGTAGAGCTGGCGGGCCTTGCGTTGCAGCTCCTGTTTCACGTTCTCCTGCAAGTTCCGCGCCTCGTCCTCGCTACGCCGCACCACGTCTCGCGACTCTGACACCGCCCG
>DUSX01000038.1 GCA_012842395.1 Bacillota bacterium | reverse complement strand
GTACCAGGATCTAGGCTCCAATCATTTTGACGAGCTCAACCGCAACGCGACGGTCCGCCGCGCAGTCAAGCGACTCGAAGCCCTCGGATACAAGGTAACCCTGGAGGAGGCCGCCTAATACTGCCCCTGGGGGTCCGCGGCTCCGATGGGGTTATTTTCGGGGTAGTTCTCCATGCCGGTCTACAGTTGGTACCAGCGAAAGGATGAGAATGGCAACCGCCGCCTATTGTGGGGTAGCTACGACAGAGCCCAGTCCCGTCGGGGCTGGGCTCGGTTACTGAGAAGGAGCGCAAGCTCCTTTTCCATGGGGCCAATGGCAAACGCCGTCATCACACCTGCACAGCGCCCACTTCTATGCAGCAGACCCTGTCGAGTGGAATGGCAATTGCCTTGACTAGTTCCGTCCCTATCACTTCTCCGTCGCTGATCGTTTTCACTACAACGCAACTGTCCTCGCAGCTGCCCAGGACCAGGAACTCGTCTGTTGCTTTCAGAATCTTTGCGTTGATGACTCTCTTGCAGCACTCGCCGCATTGAAAATCAACGGTGACGCGGAGCGAGTCCGGGTCCCCTATGTGCTTGAGCGCGCTTAGCAACGGGTTAGAATGAGGAACGAAGCCGGAATCCACAGGCCTTTTTACCTCTTGCTCCTCCATTTCGCTTTCCCTCCTTAGCATCTGAGGTCCAACGCGGACCAGCCTGATGCCAGTAGCAGTCTACGCGAGATGTCCACACGGTGTTACCTGAGTGTGCCAAGACCGGTGGAGCTTGAGAGCTGCAGAGTCGGGCAGGCATGGACAACACGGACAACCAGGTCCGCGACCACGGTAACGGCATTGCGTGAGTTCCATATGCATGGGCGCCATGCCATGACGTGAACACGCGCCTATCTCACCGCAAGTTGAGCATCGGGCGTCTGCAATCGGACGAGCGGCAAGGTCCTGCCGCGCGAGCACGAGAGTGACCGCACTGGGATCTTGTGCTTGGCAGAAGAGTTGCAGGTATCAGGTGGCGACAGAGACCCGCGAGAGGGTGAGAATTCGAGCGCCCCATTGATATGGCCCCACTGATAGGGGCTCCCGAATTCGAACCCACAAGCTGTACGTGTTTTCGTCTACTCGACTGAGCGGCAGCCGGCGAGGCGCGGCAGGGACGCGGGCATCGTTGTGACCTCGTGCTTAAGTCACCTATGAGATGAGTTGGTCGCCTTTGAGATGAGAATAGCAACCGCCGACCTCCTCTGGGACCGCGCCATATTCTCAGTCGGGAATTCTCAACGTGACCATTGACATCCATCAACGCCAAGGGTATCATTAAACCGAGATCTTTTCATAGTGATAAAAGGGGCACATTTCATGCCGGGACAGAGGCGCTCGCTCTCCAGCACCAGGTTCATAAGGTCTTTCAATGTGGTCTCGGTGCTCCGGACATTATACCGGGAAGGCGCGTGCCCGAAATCGAGGATTTCTCAGATAACGAGCATGAGCCCTGCCACTGTGACGAGAATCATCTCGGAACTTGTGGAACAGGGCGTCGTAAGCGAGTATACGGTCGCGGAATCCACCGGCGGGCGCAAGCCAGTTATTTTCAGGTTGAATTATGACAAGCTTTACGTGGTCGGCATTCAACTGGTGCGGGACCGCGTCGCTCTTGGGCTATGCGACCTAAAGGGGCAGATTCTTGTCAAGAGGGTGTTCCAGCCATATTCCCTTGAGCCCAGGAGCCTCGTCGCCGAGCTGTCTAGGGAATTCGAACTTCTTTTAGGTATGAACGGACTAAACAGAGAGCACATACTGGGGAGCGGGCTCGCCATTTCTGGAATAGTGAGGGCAGATACGGGCCTCCTGGTTCGCTCGGTGAACCTTGGGTGGCGCGACGTGCCGATATCCGAGGCGCTGGAGGGGGCGCTGGGATTCCCGGTAGTGGTAGAGAACGACGCTAATGCTGCGGCCCTTGCTGAGCTGTGGTTCGGCTGTGCCCGAGATGTGTCCAACTTCATGTATCTCAAGACCGACACCGGTGTCGGGGCAGGCATAGTATGCGGCGGAAGCCTCATGGCCGGCCCGCGCGGGATGGCCGGCGAGATCGGGCACGCGCCTGTCATAAAGGACGGGCGCGAGTGCGTGTGTGGCCAGCGCGGGTGCCTGGAGACCTATCTATATGCCCAGGGCCTGCTTAGGCGGTACGAGGCTGAAACGGGAATCCACCTCGAGCAACCGAGGGACTTCTTCGAGCTTATAGTCTCTGGTGACCCAACGGCTCAGGGGATGATGAGCGAGGCCGCAGAGGCGCTCGGGGTGATGGCGTCGGTTGCGGCTACGATGCTGGATCTCGACCTCATAGTCGTCGGCGGGCTTTGGGGGGAGCTTGGGGAGAGATTCTGCGGCCCGGTGGAGAAGCGCTGCAACGAGATCATAGAGCGGAGTGGGCTGGCCAAGACCCTCAAGGTTCGCGGTTCGGCGCTGGGGGAGGATTCCGACATACGCGGTGCGGTTGGCATCGTGATCAACAGGTGGTTCACCCCACCGATATAGGCGTCGTATCCGGGCATCATTCTCGCGTATTGGCGCGCTCAGGCCCAGGCATCGTTCCAGGCACCCGAGGAGTGCAGCTTGAAAGCTTTTCCGGCTGTCCCCGCGGGAGCTAGCACCGTGAGTGCCAGGGTGGCAGACACCCGCGCAACGGTTGCAGGCGCGCCCGCGACGACGGGGCGGGAATTCAGCCTGCCGTTGCCCTGGAGGTTAGCCACTTCTTTGCAGTTCGCATATAAGTAGGTTGTTACGCGGCTGTTGAAGTTCGGCACTGCCTGCCAGCTCGGCTGACCACGGGGAAGGCTTTGCTTGCGCAGTTCGCCCGGGCCGCATTGCGAGCCGCATCGCCGTAATGTCTAGTGTCCGAGAACCAACGGTCTCTGTCACCGATGGTTCGCGCACATCCAACATCTTATCGTGCACATCGTTCCCGGGCCTGCTTTGAGCGCCAGGGACCTCGTCCGACCCGGGCCAGGGAAAGAAGGAGCAAGCCAATGAGACAAGACCTGGAGTCACTTATCGGCCAACTCTTCATTACCGGCCTGCCGGGACTTGAAGTGGACCGCGACTTCGAGACGCACTATTCTCGTTGTCCGAGCGGCGGGTTCATACTGTTCGGCAGGAACATACACGACTCCACACAGGTAAAGGAGCTTACTCGTGCCCTAGTAGACCTCGCAACGCGGCACGGCCACGACCTCGGTCCGCCGCTCGTGGCCATCGACCAGGAGGGTGGCACTTTGTCCCCGCTCAAAGGGCTTGTCCCGTCCCTTCCAGGCAACATGGGGCTCGCTGCTACGGGAGATCCCGAGGCCGCCCGCTGGGCGGGCTATGTGACCGGGCGCGGTCTTCTGTCTCTTGGCATCAATGTAAACCTCGCCCCGGTTCTCGACCTTGCCCGCGAGCCGTTGAACCCCGCGGTCGGAACCCGCTCGTTCGGTGATGACCCGCGCAGGGTCGCGCAGTTCGGAGCGGCATACGCCAATGGTCTCCTGGACGCAGGTATCCGCTTCGTGGCGAAGCACTTCCCGGGTCACGGGAGTGTGTCGGAGGATTCCCATTTCTCGCTCCCCGAGTGCGGGATGTCCAAGGATGACCTGCTGGCTGAAGATGCCGTCCCATTCATCGAGGTCGGCAAGCTCCCCCAGGCGGCTATGATGGTCGCCCACGTCAGGTTCACCGGCCTCGACCGAGATCACCCTGCCTCTCTCTCCTACCCGTTGGTGACCGGGTTTCTCAGGGGCGAACTCGGCTTTGAGGGGGTGGTGCTCACCGATTGCCTCGAAATGGGCGGGGCGCAAGCCGTTGGCTCGGTGCCCGAGGCTGCGGTGATGGCGATAGAGGCGGGCTGTGACATCATCCTCATCAGCCACACACCGGGACTTCAGGAGGCGGCTTTCCAAGCGGTGCGAGAGGCGGTTTTGTCGGGGAGGATCAGCCTGGAGAGGGTGGAGCGGTCCGTGGCGAGAATTCGTGAGTGGAAGCAGGGGCTCGGGGTGACGGTGCGCGCGTCTTCATTGCCAGCGGCATCGCAAATCCAGTGCCTGGACGCGCTGGGTGAGCGAGTGGTCACGTTGGTGAATGGCAAGACGTCATCAGGACCGTGGGTGTTCGGTCCAGGCCCGCTTGTGCTGGTGACGCCGGCCATGGACCGGATCACCCTGGCCGAGGACTCGGCGGACGTCTCGCTGCTCCTCCAAGAGCTTGATGCCTGCGGTGTCCAGTGCGTGAGAGTGCGCTGTTCGATGGATCCGGACCTCCGAGAGATAGAGGATGTTGTCTCACTCGTGGAGGGCTACTGGCGCGCCATGAAACGCGGCTCGGCGATGGGGACGGGGCTGCGCTACGCGGATGCGGCAACCGGGACAGAATTCGAAAGGGCGGGGGGTTCAGCAGGCTCGGAGGGCTTGGGTGCGGCAAGTCCGCATGTGGACGGGGCTGCCACGTGTCTGCCGCGGGTGGCGCTCATAATCAGAAACGGCGGCGGCGCCCCAGGGCAGGCGGCGTTGGCGGCCGCGTTGGAGCGGAGGTCGAGCCTGCTCTTGATAGGCATCAGGGATCCGCGCGAAGTGCGCCCTGTGCAGGCGGCGCTGGCACACCGGGCCCCGGCTCTGTTTACTTACAGCACCGAAAGCGTTGTCCTGTTTGCACTCGCGCGGGTACTGGCAGGGAAAGCGAGTCCTAAGGGGGTGATCCCGGTCCGGATGTGAGGATGCCAGAATCACTGGAGCGTTTGTGGGATAGTCACGGGAGCTCAGGCAAGTTGTCAGGGGTAAGGTGTCAAGGGTCAGGGGTCCAGGATCACAAGTCTTGCGAGGCGAGGAGGGACTCACATGTTGTCCAGAAAGCGAAAGGCGCTCGTAACCCTGGTATGCGTCTTGATGGCCGGCGCGGTCATGGGCGGGTTGGGAGGCGGCGCCGGGATTGCGGCAGATAAGCCCATCGTTCTCAGGGTCCTCAACTATCTCGACGCCACGAGCCCTGCGGCGTACCGTGAGATCACGGAGGTTTGGGAGGCCTTCGAGAAGAATAATCCCGATATCAAGATCGAACGCGAAGACCTCTTCAACGAACCGTTCCACCAGAAGACAGAGGCTTACGCGGCGGCAGGGCAGTTGCCGGACGTCCTCTACATGTGGCCCGGGGGAAGGTCCAGCACTCTGCACACCAAACATCTGGTGAAGGACCTCGCACCGTTCCTGGGAGAGATGAGGAAGGAGTTCTCCGAGGCCGCCCTGGTGCCCCAAGCCGGCGGATACCTGGCTGAACTGCCGGTCGGTGTTACCGCCACTCATGTGCTCTATGTCAATGCCAAGATGCTCCGCGATATGGGGCTTGCCATTCCCAAGACGTACGACGATCTGAAGGCGATGGTTCCGAAGTTGAAGGCCGCCGGCAAAGACGTCATCCTCATGGGCGCTCAGGACGACTGGGTGATGCAGTCCTGCCTGTTCAGCATGATCGTGGGCAGGATGTGCGGTGACAAGTACATAGATGAGGTGTTGGCGGGGAAGGCCAAGTTCACGGACGCGCCGTTTGTGAAGGCGCTCAAGTTCTATGAGTCGCTTTACGCTGATGGGGTGCTCAGCAGGAAAGTCCTGCAGACGCCGTACAACGAGGTGAATGGCTTGTTCGCTTCGGGCAAGGCTCCGTTCATGATCGACGGCGACTGGAAGGTGAGCAACTTCTTGACCGATCCGACTACGAGCCAGGCCCTCATCCCACCCCGGGACCAGAAGAACTTCGTCATGACCGTCTTCCCCGAGATCCCTGGCGAGATTAACCACAACACCACATCTTCCGTCCCAGGCGCGGGCTTCGGGATGAATGCCGACATACCCGCCGGTTCCGAGAAGGAGAAGGCAGCATGGAGGCTCATCATGTGGCTCACCTCCCCCGAGGTCCAGAAGATCCGCCTGGAGACCGGAGCAGCCTTCCCGTCCAGAAAGGGTGTGACCAGCGACAGGCTGGAGCCCCTCGCCCAGGAGCGGGCCCAGTTCTATGGCAAATTCGGCGGCACGTACGTGCTTGACAATGTCCTGCATGCACAAGTGTACGGCCCGCTGAACGTGGGTCTTCAGGAGATCGGGCTCGGGCTGTCCACGCCTGAGCAGGTGGCTGCGAAGGTCCAAAAGGCCTTGGAAAGCTGGAGGGCTTCCCAGAAGTGACGCTCTGGGAGTCTCGTAGGCTGGCTGGCGGGGTGAACCCCGTGGTATGAGCTCCGCTCCGGGGCTCCCCCGCCAGCCCAGGAGTGCGCTGCTTGCCCTATGTGGGGATGCGGAGACGGTCGCAACTCTTGACTCTTGGGTGTCGGGATGCCGGCGTTACGCGCGCGGACGGTGTCTCAAATGGGGCGCGCTGACAAAACCCCGCTTGTTTTGCAGATAGCCGGGCTTTGTCACCCCTCGTGCAATAATCACCGGCAACCCCGCACCCGCCGGAAACGGGGCACAGGCCGATGCCCTGCCGCGTGGACGCGCGGGTCTGGCAGTGTTACGGGGGTAGCTTATGGTGAAGCACAGCAAATGGAAGACAGAGCAGCGTCGTGCCTACCTTGTCTTGGTCTTGCCGGCCGTCCTTGTCTACTGGCTCGTTATGGCCTTCCCTACCGTGTTCTCGGTGGCGCTCAGTCTGACCGATTATAACGGGGGCCGGCTTTTCAGCAGCGCCAATCCGGTCCATTTCGCCGGGCTCGCGCACTATGTGAGAATGTTCTCCGACCCGTACTTCTGGATAGCGCTGAAGAACAACTTTTACATCATCCTCATTTCCGTCTTTGGGCAGATCCCCCTCGGGTTCGTGCTCGCTTACATACTCTTTAGAAAGCTTGTGAGGATGCCGGGTTTTTTCCAGACCATGATCTACCTCCCATGCACCATATCTACGATCGTGGTGGGAATCCTCTGGCAGTCGTTTTTCTCGCCGTACGGCCCGTTTTCCGAGTTCATGCAGCGCCTGAGGCCCGGGTGGGAGAACACCTTGTTCATAAACCCCAGGACCGCCATGCTGCCTGTGCTCTTCGTGCTGTTGTGGATGTACACCGGGACCTACCTCATCATCTTCCTGGCCAACCTGCAGAAGATCGAGCCTCGCATCATAGAGGCCGCCAGGATAGACGGCGCGTCCGAAGGTCAGGTGCTGAAATACGTGATATTGCCGGCTCTCTCCGGGGTGATCGTCACCTCGGCCATCCTCGCCATATCAGGCTCTTTTCAGAGTTTCAACCTCATCTTCGCGATGACTGGCGGAAACCCCGCGAGGAGGACATCGGTGCTGTCGCTGTACATGTACGATAACGCGTTTCGTGGTGCGCCGGACTACCCGCTTGCCAACGCCATCTCCACGTTCATGGTGATCATCAGTTTCGCCCTCATCCTCGCGACGAAAGCGATCGAGGGGCGGTTCGGAGGTAGGGAATGATGGGAAGACTGCGCAGCAAGCGAAGGGCGACGGGGCAAAGGAGGATGGGCGAGACGGGGGAGCTGGGGAGGAGGGAGATCGGCGTCTTCGGCCGGGTGCTGGTCTACTCTGTGCTGATCGGGTTCACCATCATGACCACCTATCCGATCGTGTGGCTCGCGTTCAGCTCATTCAAAACGACACAGGAGTTTCAGGTTAACCGCCTCGGCCTGCCCCGATCGTGGACTCTCGACAACTATCCTCACGCCTGGCGCATCGGCGGATTCAGCGTGCTGTTTCTCAACAGCCTGCTGTATACGGGCGTATCGACGGCGGCGATAGTCATCTTGTCCCTTGCGGCATCGTTCGCTTTCGCGAAGCTCAAGTCGCGGGCCACGCCGTTTCTCCACGGGAGCTTTGTAGTGGGCATCCTGCTGACGCTGCAGTCGATCATGGTTCCGCTCTTCCTGATGGCCAACGCGACGCATCTCTACAACACGCGCCTTGGGGTCCTCATCCCTTATACGGGCATAGGACTTCCCCTAGGTGTGTACCTGTGCACGGAATACGTCAAGGGCATCCCCGACTCGGTGATCGAGTCCGCGCGGATCGACGGCGCGAGCTATCTCAGGATCTTCTCCTCCATAGTTGTGCCCATGGCGAGGCCGGTGACCACGACCCTGGCGATACTGAACGTTACAAGCGTGTGGAACGAGTTCATGCTCATAAACATCCTCGTGTCGAAGAACTCCCTCAAGTCCCTGCCCGTAGGGATCATGAAGTTCTCAGGCACCTTATCCTCTGACTACGGGAAGCAGTTCGCTGCCCTCGTAATTGGCATGCTTCCCATGCTAGCCTTCTATCTTGTCTTCCGCAACCAGATCACGAAAGGCGTGTCCGCTGGGGCGGTTAAGGGATAGCGTCATGCGGCGGTCAAAGGATAACATCAACGGGCAATGCGGGATGATGAGGAGGCCCGCTCGAAGGCGGGCCGGGCCCCATCTCTTCAGCGCCGATGCACAATGCGCGGAGGTGCGGAGGTGTGGCGGACGTGCGGGTGTGGGCATGCGCGCGTTGCACGGGTGATGCACGGGCCGCGCGGAAGCGTGCACGGGTCCGCGGGGGCCGGACGGGCGACTTCTGCGCGCGCATGCATGCATGGGCAGGCCGCGCATTCATGGGCATGCGCGGCCTGCCCAGCCTCCACCATAGCCTTGCGTGGGTCTGCGGGCCGTCGTCTCGGCCAACTTCATACAGCTACGCAGCATGTACGGCCTACGCGGCCTCCGACGATGACTCCACCGCTGCAGCCCGGGTTCTCACCGGGAAGAATTCGAAAATAAGGTTTAGGATGATGCCGAATATGGCAGCGCTAGCGATAGCGGGCAGCTTCATCCCGAATGCCGGGATCATCCCGTTGGGGAAGGCGAAGCTGCCGCCGATGCCGATAACCAGGATGGTTGCGGCGACCGCAAGAGTCCTGGGGGAGAAAAGGTCCACTTTCTCCGAGATCATGAGGGCCACGCCTTGCACGCCTATGACTCCGAACAAGTAGATGGATACGCCGCCGATGACTGCGCCGGGCACGCTGCTGACCGCCGCGGCGAGTTTTCCGAAGAAGGACAAGCCCATCGCTATGACCGCCGCCAGCACTAGGACCGGCACGGAGAAGTTCCGGGTGATGGCCATGACGCTGTTGTTTTCGCCGTAGTTGGTCCCGGCTGGCCCGCCGATCGCGCCGGCGATCATATCGCCGAGCCCGTCACCGATGAGGTTCGTGCCGAGCAGGCTCGCTATGGGATAGCTCTTCTTGCGCCCGAGTTGCTTGGCGAGGTTGTTGACGTAAAGGTCGATCTGGTAGAGGTGAGCCGTGGACTCCGGGATGGTCGCGATGGCGATCGGCATGATGGCGAGAATGGCGACCGGGCTCCACGACGGGAACGTGAAGTGGGGAGCGGTCACGGCCGCGGCGCGACCGATCGTGGCGAAGTCAACCAGGCCGAGCGGTATGCTGACGAGATAGCCCACGGCCACGCCGAGGAGCACTGGAAGCTGCCCGAGAGTGCCCCGGAGGTACACCGAGAACAGAATGGTGGCTAGGAGCGTTATGAGCGCCGCTGTCCAGTTGCTTGCAGCGCCGCTCATTGCCGTGCCGGCGAGGGATATTCCAATGACAATGGCTACGCTGCCCGTCACGACAGGCGGCAAAACCTTCTCCACCTTGTCTCTACCGAAGCGGTTTATAATGATGCCCGCAAGGATGGACACGAGGCCCGAAGCCACGATGCCGCATTGCGCCTGAGAGATGAGGGAGTCTGGGGCGACTGCGCCGAGGGTCTTCACGCCCGTGATAGCGGCGACCGCCGCGATGTACGAGAAGCTGGAACCGTAATAGAGTGGGATTCTACCGCGAGTGACCAGAATGAAACCGAGGGTCGCAAGGCCGCTTGCGAAGAGCGTGGTGGAAACGTGGAACCCGGTCAGCAGCGCTACCAGCACGGTGGCTGGGAACATGACGACCACCTGTTGCAAGGCGAAAAACACTAGTTTCCACGCTGGGGGCGTGTCATCGGGAAGGTAGCCGACGATCTGGGTATTTGTCTGGGTAGACATGGTGCTCGACCTCCTCCAAGTGTGAGTCTGCCCGGTTACCCCCGGAGCGGGACACACGGAGCGGGACACACAAAAAGGCACTTCCGCCTGCCGGACAGGAAGTGCCTTGCATTGCGCGGCGCGTGTCCGCCTATACTCCCTTGCCGGCCTCGCTGGACCGTCTTAAAGGGTAACCCTTGTCTCAAGTAGCAGTATAGTAGCGTTTCCATCCGTGTGTCAAGGGAGGCGGGCGATGTTTTCGTGCCGTTTCGAGCGCGATTTGTGGCTTTTGCCTCGTCTGTCGGTGGCGCGACTCGCGGCGCCGGGACCTGGTGTTGCGACGCTGCCCGCCCGCTGCCACGATCGTGAATTGCAGGAGAAAGCACGCCGTCGCAGAAAGAAGTGAAACACCAAGGCTTGCCCGCGGCTGCGACGGGGAGAGCGCGGCTCGACTCAGTTCGGGGGGGGCCGCGCATGAGCTTTCCTCGGGAGGTGCGTCCTATGGATGTTGAAGAGATTCGGCGGTGCATCCCTGCGCTTTCGAAGCATGTCTACATGAATACCGGCTCTTCGGGCCCGTGTCCGCGGGTGGTCGTGGAGTCGCTGGTTGATTCGGAACGGTTCCAAAATTACGAAGGCCCCGTCGTGCCGGACGTTGCGGAGAGCCTCCACCTGCGTTATGCCTCGGTGCGTCCGCGCGTCGCCCGGTTCGTAGGTGCGGATCCCGATGAAATCGCGTTGCTGCAGAATACGAGCGAGGGGGTCAACACAGTCGCTGCCGGCATTGACTGGCGAGAAGGCGACGAGGTCGTGATCTCGGCGCTAGAGCATTCCACCGGCTACCTCCCGTGGTTCTACCTTAGGGACACGAAGGGCATCAAGGTGAAGATCGTCGGCCCGCAAAGTCCTTCTGACGCGGTGCGCGAGATCACAGTCGCGGACGTGCGTTCGGCGCTGACGGCCAGGACCAGGCTCATCTGCATGAGCCACGTGGCATACTGCACAGGCGCGCGGCTGCCGGTGGAAGAGGTAGCCGAGCTTGCCGCCGGGCGCGGAATACCGTTCTTGGTCGACGGGGCCCAGGCGGTCGGCGCGATCGACCTTGATGTCCACGAGATCGGCTGCGACTTCTACGCGCTACCGGGGCAAAAATGGCTCCTCGGGCCGGAGGGGACGGGCGCGTTTTACTGCCGCCGGGACCGGCTGGAAGCTGGAACACTCGGCCTTCGCGGCGTGGCCTGGGCGTCCATCGACTCGAGCAGCATCTGGGACGGATACCGCCTGAAGGCAAGCGCGGCGCGATTCGAGCTCGCGACGGTGAACGCGTCGACCTTCGTGGCCCTTGGCGAGGCGATCGACTTCCTGTCACGCGTGGGAATGCGCGAGATCGAAGCGAGGATCGCAGGGCTCTGCGGTCACCTCAAGAGAGAACTCCTGAAAGTCCCAGGCGTGCTGCTCTTCACCCCGGTTGAGGCGAGTCGTTCCGCTGGACTTGTGGCTTTCGACATTGGCGGATGGGAACCTGAGCGCGCTTGCGAGGCGCTCTTCGAGAGATGGAACATCGTGACGCGGTCGATCCCGTGGCCGCGCGCGGTTCGGGCTTCGATACATTTCTTCAACACCGAGGAAGAGGTAGAGCTTCTATTGAAAGCCGTCCGGGCCCTCGCGGGTGAGAGGGCCTAATACCGGCATACCGGCACGGACCTCACGTACCGGGGTACACGCACCACGCCACGCACCATGCACAGGTCGGCTTCGTCGCCATCCTCGGGCAACGGTGTCGCGCTTGGGGCAATGGTCTCGCACCTCGGGCCGCCGGCTCGTCCGGCGGCCCTGTGCTTAGGAATGCATGCATACAGCCATCCATCCGTCCATCCATATGCATTCGCAATGCCTTTGCCTGATCCATCCACACGGAAGCCCGCAGGCTTGGTCAGCAACGTTGTTCACGATCGTTGACTGGCGCGCATAACATTTGACAGAAGGAACAGCGGTCGCGGTTATGCTTGGCCGCATGCACGGTCTCGGAGCACCACGACAGGGATACCCGGATGTGCGCGGAGGCCGTGGCTTACCGCGGATCGCGATCCCGATGTGGGCAGCGCCAGGTGCAGCGCCAGGTCCGCGCCGGGCTTGTCTTGGGCCCGCGACGCGTTGCCCCGGCCGTTGCCTCTTTCGAGGGGGTATTCGTATGCCGTCATTCACGTTCACCGGAGATGCCGCTAACACCGGCAACCAGGTGCTTACTGCTACCGTAAGCATTGCCATATCGCCCGAAACCGCCGTGCTCGCGTCTCCGCCGCTTTTGCCGGGGGCTTCTGTCACGGGCACGGTCGCTGTGTCTAACGCCGGCGATGTCGACTGCCTTTACTTTGTTTCCGCCGACTGGGCCGCCGTGTCGCCAACTACTGCGAGCATGGCTCACATACTTGCGAGCTCGCTCAACGTGAGCGTCGTGGCTAGCCCGCCGACGACCACGATCTACACAGGGGCGCTCACGGGCCTCGTGGACCAGCCGGCTGGCGGGCAATCGCTCCCCCTTGGCTCGGTCCAAGAGGTGGCAATCACGGTAGCGCTCGACCCAGGTGCCGGGAACTTGGTTCAAAACCGGGATCTTGCCGTCGACTTCGTGTTCGTGGCGACTCAGGCCTGATTTGGTGAGTGTTCGCCGGACAGACGAATAGATGAGGGCGGACCAAGTCAAGTGGCACGAGTTCTGCGTCTCTTTTCCTGAGGGGGTCTTGAGGGGGCCGGGGTTGCCGGTGCTTGCACGATGGGGTGCGGAGGATCTGGCCTGCCCGCGCACTGGGTTTCGAATGAGGTGTGCCGCCAGCGCGACAAGCGCGCTAAGCGCATTGTCCCCTGAGGGCAAAGTCAGCGACCCTGAGCAAGGCCGGCAACCCTGGGCGAGACCTCGACGCTGGAAAACGGTGCGGCGAGCGTGTGGTGGCTCACTTGGAGAAACGCTGCAGGCAGGGTAGCGCGGGCGTGCGAGCCTTGCCGGCAGCATGACACGATGCGGAGGAAACGATGAGCCATGGCGATGAGGGCCGAAAGCGGCGGTGTAGTGGCGCTATGCGAGAGATAAGTGTGCGGAGAGGATGGCGAAGTGGGTGTCCGTGCGCAAATCATGGGGCAACAAGCTGACCGCGATGATGGTCGTCCGGAACGAAGCGGGAAGGTACCTTCGCCAGGTTCTGGACGACCTTTCCGAATGGGTAGACGAGATCGTCATCCTGGACGACGCATCCGATGACGATACTCCGTCGATTTGTAAAGCCTGTCCGAAGGTGACTCGGTTCGAAAGAAACCCATTGCCCATGTTCATGGTCCACGAAGGGAATCTCCGGGCGCGGCTCTGGGCAATGGTCGAGGAGACCCACCCTGACTGGATTCTCGCGATAGACGCAGACGAGCTGTTCGAGCCCAGGATGCGGCACGAGGTCAGGGACATCATCAACCAGACGGAATACGACGCGGTCGAGTTCAGGCTCTTCGACTTCTGGGGCTCTCTCACACATTACAGAGTGGATGGCGAGTGGAACCCGTGGAACCGGTTCGTCCGGCTTCTGGCACGCTATGTGCCGGGCAAGGTCTGTACTTGGCCGGATGTGCCGTTCCACGTCGGGCGCTGGCCGCTTGAATACCGGGGGCCGCTCTCGACTTTCCAATCCGACATACGCGTGAAGCATCTGGGCTGGGCGAGGCCGGAAGAGCACCGGCTCAAGTATGAGCTGTACCGGGCCAGGGAGATCGAAACACGCGGTGCTCCATCAAAGCATACCGAGAGCATCGTGGCACCGGCTCACGATGTCAAGCTGGAGAAATGGAGCGACGCCAAGCCGCTCCCATACGCGTCGCTTTTCAAAACGGCAGGCGGCACCCAGACCGGCGACGGCGAGCAGCGGTCCGGCGGCGGAGGGGGACCGGGCTCCTGGACGGTTCCGGGGGTCAGGACCCCGGTGCCGGGCAGGCTTCGCGTGGTCGCCAGCGGTGGCGGTGAGAAGGCCGGAGGCTCCGGAAGGCGGCCATCGCGTGTGAAGCGGCGAGTAGGGATTCTCACGACGAACCATTTCGCACCCGATGGGAATCGCGTGGTTTATGGCGGGGCCGAGCGGTACGGGGTCGAGCTGACCAGGCTCCTCGTGGAAATGGGGTTCGAGGTCGAGTGGTGGCAGGTCGGGACGGGGTGGGAGCGGGACATCATCCCGGGCGTGCCTGTAAGATCGATCCCCGAGGGCGACGCCCAGTTCCAGACGGCGCCGCGCCTCAATCATACCTTTCACGAGCGCGCCACGGGCATCGACTGCGCGATATACTTCGTTACGTTTCTCGCCTACCCGCAGGCGCTCGAGAAGAGCATCAGCATATCACACGGCATATACTGGGACTACCCCACTTTTGAAGCCACCCTCGGCGGAAGCGAGGCGAGGCGAGAGTGGCGTCGCAGGCTACTCATGGCGCTGGCGGCCGTGCGGAAAGTGGTCTCGGTCGACACGGCCACGATCCAGTGGGTGGCGGCCACATGGCCGGGCCTCAACCAGAAGTTCGAGTACATCCCCAATTTCGTGGACCTGGCCGCGTATCGCTGCCTTCCAGAGCCCGAAACGCACGAACGGGTTCGAATCGTGTTTCCAAGGCGCCTCACGTCAGTGCGAGGGGTCAACGAGGCGGCCAGGGCGGCCGAGGTGCTCACGAAAGAATACGATAACGTGGAGTTCCATTTCGTCGGCCGGGCGCACGACGACGTTCTCGAAAGCCACATGATGAGATGGGCGAACGCAACCGGCAGGATATTCTACTATTGGCGCCCACCCGGATTGATGCCGTGGGTGTACCGCAACATGGACATCGCCATCATCCCGTCCAAGTCGACGGAAGGGACGTCCCTTGCGTGCCTCGAGGCGATGGGTGCAGGCTGCGCGGTAGTGGCGGGCGCCACCGGAGGGCTTTCGGACCTGGTCATCGACGGTTACAATGGGCGCCTCATCAAGCCCACGGTGCAAGACCTCATAGAGGTGTTGGGCGAACTCATCGACGACCGGGAAGAACGCGTGCGGCTGGGAAATGCCGCGCGCGACGTGGCGCAAGCCTTCAGCCTTGAGAGATGGCGGCGCCGGTGGGCGAGGGTGATCGCGGACACATTCACGTGACCAAGCGACCGCGTGACGAGGCGACGGGGGTTTGGACATTCCGCAGGCCGGACTCGCTCGAAACACTCGCGGGATTCGACGCCGCGCCGAGGGGCGCGCGGGGCTCCGCCTTCATTCCATGGGGGCAAGGGGGGCAGGGCAGGCAGTCCCGCGCGGGGGCACGCGTTGACGTGCTGAGAGACCAACGCGGGCTTCCGGCGATCCCCCGATCCCAGCGGGTCATTGAAGAATAGGCTGTTCGTACGGGTGCCCTATGTTCACGGCGATGGCTCTTAACCAGAACAACATCGTAAGAGCAGGGCCCGGGCCCCCTGCGCTCATCAGAGTACCCGCCAGCGTGAGCGTGATCGTGGGGCGGGCCTGGAAGGACGTCTTCGCAACCTCGGCCATCCCAGGGCTGGTTTCGAGCTCGCAGGTGGTGAGGGTCCGGCCGGTGCGGGGCGGCATCCGGGTGCGCGCGCTGGCGGTCCGTGGTGACGGCGGGAACGGCACCAGGGTCATCGTCGCAGGCGCGCTCGCTTTTGCCATCACTTACATGAGGAGCGACGGGCTGGTGGGGTTCATCCTGCTCGAACTCCCGGTTTCGGCCCTCGTTGACCTACCGGGGGTCGAGTTCCGCGAGGGCGTGCAGGCGGAGGCTGAGGTCTCCGTGACAACGGTGGTTTGGGATGGGCCGCCCGGCCCCACGCTTGGTGGGCTTGTGCGGCTCGACGTCTCCGTGACAAGGGAGGATACCATCGTATTGATAGCGCTGCCGCCCGCTGCGGGGCGTCCCTATGTTACTGCCTGATGCGACGGGCCGACCGGTTCACAAGCGCTGGCGATAGTTGACGAGCTCGTTCCGTAAGTAATACCAGAGGAACGCGCCGACGCCGATGTCATCGAGCCAGCCCAGGAGCGGGATGAAATCGGGCGTGATGTCGAACGGGACTATGATGTAGAGAACCCCGAGGAGGAGCAGAAGCTTGCGGGGTAGCGGCACGGATCTATCCAGGAGATACCTGGGCAGGAGCAGCCAGATGCGAAGCTCTTCGGCGGGAGACGAACTCCGGGCCCTCGACGTTGGCTCTATGACGCCCCTGAAACGCCCGCGGGGTTCCTCGCGGGCGGACTCTGACTTGTGGGACGTTCCGTTCCCGCTCTCGCTCGCGGCGGCCGCGGGCGACGACGGGATCCGTTGGCCGCAATAGGGGCACACGCGCGCGAACGCGACTTCTTCACGGCATCTCGGACACCTCAAGACCCGCCACGCTCCTTCTTTGAGTCACCCCGATCTTATCAAACTTACGGGTCAGGGGCAACTCGCTTGTCTGGAGGAACCGCGGTTATCCTCTTGGTGACAACTGTCTGGGGCCTTTCTTCGCCCTTGGCGTCCACACTCACCTGCAATGGCTTTGTGCTACCCTCCCGGCGGAACGCTTCGACGCCGCGCCATTCGGAAACGCGACGCTCAAACGCCGCTGCCGCCGTTCCAGAGCCCTTTCCGCGCCTGGAAGACGCTCCCGCGACCGGAGGCGTCACCGAGAGAGAAAGGCGGTCGGAATCGCGCTCGGTGTGAGCGGCTGGCTGCCGGAGGAAAAGGCACTGATCCGGCGAATTGATCCGTGCTGCGTCCTAATACCTATCGCTAGCATGAGCGTCACGCCAGGCGTCCGCCTCGGCTCCGGGGCCTTGCGCGCCGCCCGTTGATGCCGGCGCTGGCCAATGAGGGATAGGGGAGGAAATCGCGTGTCATCAGTGCTGATCGACGGAGTGACCCTCGCGTGCGACGACATGGTAAGCGTGGCGCGACGGAGAAAGGCGGTCGGGATCGCACCCGGTGTGAGGGAAAGGGTTGAGCTGAGCCGCAGGACGGTCGAGGCGTTGGCGGCGAGGGATGCTCCGGCATACGGCATCACCACAGGTTTCGGCCACCTGGCCAGGGTCAAGATCCCGCATGACGAACTCGCTGTGCTCCAACGCAACCTCATCTTGAGCCATGCGGTGGGCACGGGGAATCCGCTTCCCGATGAGGTCGTGCGCGCAATGCTCCTTCTTCGCGCAAACTCCCTTGCTAAGGGTCTTTCGGGAGTCCGGTTCGAGGTCATCGAAATGCTGCTCAAGTTCCTCGAGGCAGACATCTGCCCGCTAGTTCCGGAGAAGGGGTCTCTCGGCGCTTCCGGCGACCTCGCGCCCCTTGCCCACCTCACCCTCGCGTTGCTCGGCGAGGGCTCCGTCCGGATGGGCGGGGCTGAGATGACTGCAAGAGAGGCCCTGGGACGGGCCGGGATCGAGCCCTTGGTCCTTGCGCCCAAAGAGGGGCTGGCTCTCATCAACGGCACCCAAACCATGACGGCCATCGGCACGCTGGCGCTTCACGATGCCGAGGTTCTTGCCGCAACGGCCGATGCCGCTGCGTCCCTTTCGATCGAGGCTCTCCGGGGGATACCTTCGGCGTTCGACGAGAGGATCCACCTCGAAGCGAGGCCTCATCCAGGGCAAGTAGCGTGCGCGCGCACGCTCCGAGCGCTGCTCCACGGAAGCAGGCTCGTGAGCGCGCCCGGGGAGCTGAGAGTGCAGGACGCGTACTCCCTCCGGTGCGTCCCGCAGATCCATGGTGCCGTGAGGGACGCCCTCGCGTACGTGAAACGGGTGTTGGAGGTAGAAATAAACTCGGCGAGCGACAATCCGCTGGTATTCGCGGATGGGACCGTGATCTCAGGAGGGAACTTTCACGGCGAACCCGTGGCGCTCGCCATGGACTTCCTGTGCATGGCCGTGTCAGAGCTTGGAAGCGTGTCTGAACGGAGGATCGAAAGGCTTCTCAACCCCGCGCTGTCGGAACTCCCCGCGTTTCTGACGCGCCATGGCGGCGTGAACAGCGGGTTCATGATAGCCCACTACACGGCCGCCGCACTCGTTTCCGAGAACAAGGTGCTTTCGTCTCCGGCCAGCGTGGACTCGATTCCCGTGTCGGCATCCCAGGAAGACCACGTCAGCATGGGCACCATCGCGGCGCGCAAGGCACGTCAGGTCGTGGACAACGTCGCCAAGGTGCTGGCCGTGGAGCTCATGTGCGCTTGTCAGGCCGCGGACTTCAGGGGACCGCAGAACCTGGCGCCTGCTACGCGCGCCATCTACGACGTGGTGCGCGAGGTCGTGCCGCCCCTTGAGGAAGACAGGTGGCTTCACCCGGATCTCGAGGCGGTGGCGCGGCTCATCGTGGAAGAAAAGATCGCCCAGGTAGTGGCGGCCTTCTCGCCAGGGTCGGTGGCGTAGGAGCGGGCCGCGCGGCGGGCCGCGTCGTCAAGGTGTAGGCCAGAACCAGGCCTGGTGCGCGTATAGGATTGGAATGGGACTGGACGCGCCGGGACGGGACGGAACAGCAAGAGGTGAAAGCAGGGGCGGAAGGGCGGCCATGAGGCTATGAGGCTGCGGTTTGCCAAGTTGAACCCGACCGGGAACACCACGATCTTCATTCTCGACCCGGTTCCCGTGCCCGAGCAGGCGAGGATAACGCCTCTGCAGGCGAGCCCACCTTGCGCCCGCCAGAGCTCGGTGGCTGTTGTGTCGTTGCCCGGAATAACCCATGTAGTGCTGGATGCCGATGAGTGGGCGCCCCGCGAGGACGTCCTCTTTCGGTTGACAGGCGTGCTGGGACTGGAGCGAGACCCGTGCGTTGGCATCATGTTCTGCTACGGGCGCGACGGTGGGCGCGGACGTGGGGGCTGGGACAGACAAGACCAAGACGGTGAGGACAAGCGTGACCATGAGGCCCAAGGCGAGGATGCATGCGAACGCGTGGTACCTCTCGTGCATGTCAGGGCCACGGGCACCACAATCTGGGAGTCGAGTTGCGCATCGGGCGCTGTGGCAGTGGCGCTGGCAAGGTCGGTGGCAGCGTGGCGCCCCGGGCGCTTCGCCTCGAGGCAACCCGGAGGCGTTTTGTACGTGGGCGTTGAGTTCGGCCATCGAGGGCGGGCGGGAGAGGCGCCTATGGTCCGCCTGGAGGGAGAGGTAAAAATGGTGGCTCAAGGCGAGGTGTTCTTGTGACTTGGTAAAGGTCGCCGCCTTGCGCGCGATGGGTGTCAGATACCGGGCACCGGCTTTGCGGGCCGGATTCTGGCGAAGTGCGTGCTGATTTGGGCACCGGTCCCCTCTGCCGCCGCACGGCGCAGGTTTCTTGCGGAGGGGTCTTGCGCGGGCGGTGGAACAAGAGTAGTATAACTTCGGAGAGACCAATTGCATAGCGCGAGACCTTCAGGGCAGGGTGAGGTGTGTCGCGGCGCGCCGCTTACTATGCAGGCGTGCTGGCGCAAGACCAATTCCCGACCGGTGGTGATGCCCCGGGGTGAGCCCCGGGACAAGTCCACGAGCTGCGGAAGCGCGGCAGAGCCGGCGAGAAACCGGCACCGACGGTAAAGTCCGGATGGAAGAGGGTCGCAAGCGTTTGCTTGCAGATGGTGGGTCCAGAAAGGATCCTACAAGCCCTGAGGTCGGTTGCCTCGGGGCTTTTCGCTTGCCGCCATCCGGGCGGGGCGGGGCAGTGGAAGACGGGCAGGCGGCCCCGGGGTTGCGCGAGGGTCTTCGAGAAGCTTTCCAAGGAGGTCTTTAAGATGCATTTCAGAACGAAACGACTCGTCACGCTCGGAGTCATGGCGGCTTTGTCGGTGCTTCTTTCCCTCGCCAATTGGCCCATATTTCCTGCAGCGCCTTTCTTGCGTTATGAGGCCGCGGACGTTCCGGTGCTCATCGCCGGGTTCGCCCTGGGCCCAGGCCCCGGCCTCGTGGTCACGCTCGTCATGGCGGTGCTCATGGCACTCATAACGGGCCTTGACGGGATGGTCGGCGCGCTGATGCACTTCCTCGCGACCGGGGCGTTGGTTGGCACGGCGAGCCTTGTGTACAGGCGGTACCACACGAGGAGCGGCGCGGTTGTCGCCCTTGTCTGCGGCACCGTGGCCATGACGGTTCTCATGCCCGTAGCTAACCTCATGCTCATGCCAGTTCTGTACGGGTACACGCGCGCTCAGGTTCTGTCCATCATGTGGGTGTTGGTCGCCTTCAACGCCCTCAAGGCTAGCATCAACTCGGCGCTCACGTTTCTCGTGTACAAGAGGGTGTCGTGGCTTGTGAAGAACTTCGCCACGGGCGAGGAGGGACGCAACGCGGTACAGGACTTCTCAGCAACGGCCGCGGCCAGCGGTGCCCGCCCCGCTCCCGCCAGGCCGGGCGATGGGGCTGGCGCCCACCCATCTCACTCGCGGGTGGGTTGACTCGCGCCTCAGGTGTGGACGATTGTGCGTGACTTGGGGCCCGCCCCCGCCTGGACCAGGCTGCCCAATCAGAATCCGGCCCCTGCCTGGGGGCCGGATTCTGCTGAAGCACGCCTCGCCTTGTGGCCCGCGACGTCATTCGGTTTCGTCAGGCTTCTCCTCCAACGTAACGGTCACGTACCTTGCAGCCCTATCGCGCCATATCTGGAGCGTTATCTTGTCCCCGGCTTTGCGATTCTGCACTTCCTTCTGGACCTGGCTGACAGTCTTCATCTGCTTTCCGTCAAGCTTGAGAATGACATCCCCTTCGGTGAGCCCAGCCCTCTCGGCGGGAGAATCGGGGTAGACATAGGCTATCACAACGCCCGTTTTGTCCTTCACGCCGAAATAGTTCGCGAGGTCGGGCGTGAGCTCCTGGAGCCCCACACCGATCCATGGGTAGACCAGCTTCTTGCCGGCGATCAGGTCATCGAGGACGTTCTTCGCTACGTTGATGGGGACCGCGAAGCCGATGCCCTGAGCCTGCGGTATTATGGCAGTGTTGATTCCGACCACGCGACCGTCGATGTCCACGAGCGGCCCGCCGCTGTTGCCACGGTTAATGGCAGCGTCCGTCTGGATGTAGATGCCGGGTTCCGTCGGGTCGCCGTCGATCGAACGTGCGAGGCCGCTGATTATCCCCGCGGTGACGGTGTGCTGCAGGCCGTACGGGTTGCCGATGGCTATCGCGAGATCACCGGGCCGGATACGATCCGAGTCACCAAGCTCCACGGTGGGCAGCCTCGTTGCATCTATCTTTACGACCGCAAGGTCGTACCTGGAGTCGGTGCCTGTGACCCTGCCGTTGAACTTCCTGCCATCGGCGAGCGTCACGACGATCTCCTTCGCCCCTTCAACGACGTGGTTATTGGTCAGCACATAGCCGTCGGACCTTATTATGAAGCCGCTTCCGATGGCCGGCACGGTCATTTCCCTGGTGCTGCCCGACGGTGCCTGGCCGAAGAACTCGAAGAAGAAGTCGCCGAACGGGACCACCGGCACTTTCACGGTGCTCTTGGTATCGATGTTCACCACTGCCCGGCTCACTCGCTCGGCCACGTTCGCGATGGTATCGCGCCCTAACAACCCGCCCGTGGTCTGCGCGGCCGCAGCCACCGAAGACGAAGGCGTTATCTCAACCTGCGCCGTCCCCGCGGCTTGGTCGCCGCCGGCAGCGAAAGTCGGGCGGTTGCCGGCGAACTGCACGACAACGACCCCGGTGACGAGGGCGCTTATCACCGCGATCATCACGTAGGGCATGTACGTTTTCATCGACTCACGGAATCTCATAGATGCTTACGCCTCCCCTGATCTACGATCTCTGGTCTTGTCTTCGCATCTCGCAAGTTCGGCAAGAACACCTCAGTCTGGACTCCACAGGCTCCATAGGCTCCGAACAAGCGTCCTGTCTCACCTACCCGCCCAGAAGAACTCGTAGAAGAATTTGATCACCGAGCCTCCGAACGAGTCCCTCGCCGGGGTCCGCGGCTGGGGCGCATTCACCGACTTGGCCATGTCGAGGAGCAGCGACTCATCCACCTCGCCGATTAGCGTGAACTCGTACCCTGATGCTTCCCAGCGCACCAGCGTAGCATCTTGGTAGTCGGCCAGCAGCCCCTTTGAGCCGTCAAGGGCGACTTGCCTGCCCACATTCATTGTGCCGACGTCGTCCGAGAAGCCTGGAACACCGGGTCTCCGGCCGGCCCTGGGCGCTGGCGGCTCCACGAAAAAGGATATGGTGTTGAGCCCGTCGGTGAAGCGGATGTGCGCCACCTCGGCATCGCCGCGTCTCGTGAGAGTGCCGCCCTCCAGGACGTACCCGGCTGGCACGAATTCCGGCACGGGCACGGCGAATCCTGCCTTCTTTTGGAGTTCTTCCAGCGTCATCAGGTCCTCCGTGCCAGGGATGGTCACGATGGCCACGCCGGGTGGGACCTGAAGTCTAAAGACATCATCGTCGATTTGCGACGTAAACTCAATATAATTGTAAAACGACAGCGACGATATGAACCCGTCCGGACCGTACTTTTCAGTCCGGAGGATGAACGGAAGCTCTGTGTCCACCCATATCCTCCGCGACGGGTTTCCCGGATTCTTTGGCTTGAGCTTTATCACGTGCGCCTTTCGACCTGCGAGGCTCTCCGTAGACACCAGCGAGATATCGTAGTTCGCCTCGATAAGCGCAAGCCCGTCACCTCCCGCTGCGGAGACCGTGCCGGGGCTGTCGGCGCCCGGGCCTCCTCGGCTTCCTCCTCGTGACTTGTCCGGTGCCGTGCCGGGCATGTGAAACACGACTCCCAGCGACGGCTCATAGTGCCATGTCGATTCGCCGTCCGAGATGACCACTCGATAGCCTGACGTAGCCGTTGCCGAGGGGAGATAGTCGGTCCTGGTGAGGTTTGGGGCCTTGTGTACGACGTTAGTGATGCACGCGCTGCTTCCTGTGGGGTACCATAGGATTATCGTCTGAGTCGCCTTGAAACTGACCTCGTTGCCCCTCTCTATGACGGCCCTCAGCAAGGAGTGGGCCAAGTCTGAACCAGGCGCCCGGCTTGGTGGAGAACCGAGCCTCGGGCTCATATTCGTTTGGGTTTGGGCTGCGGGCTGGTAGGCCAGGATGCCGGCAAGGACCATGGCAACAAGCGCTACGACGACCGCAGCAACCAGCCTCTTGCTCATAACGAGGTGGTCACCTTCCGTGAACCCTTCCGCTTAGCCTTCGTTGACTGTGCTTACCTCGGGTACGAGATGAGCGTGTACTCCGTGCCCGCGGGGCTCAAAGCCGAGGGCGACGTGTCCCTGAGGCTGCCGGCCTGCGTGACCCTGGTTGATGGCCCGAGCAAATCCGATGTATACATCGTGACCGCCTGGCCAGTCACGACGAACCCGACGGATGTCTTGTCGGACAGAGGCCTATCGTACTCCGAGATGATGTAGTCGTGGAAATACGGTTCCAAGCTGTCGATCTGCGACGAAGCCTCGGTCGCGCTTGACCTCTTGTGAGCGCTCCAAACCATCGGTGCGGTCGCGAGCAAGAGGACCAGCGCCGCCGAGGCGAGCCCCTTTACGGCGGCGGAAGAGAGGAGACTCCCCTTTGTGATTCCAGCCCCTGCGAGCACGGGGCCCCGCCACCAAGGCTCGTGCGTCCGCGGGCTGCTGGGTGAGTCTCCGGACCTCGCGAGGCCGGAAGAACGCTCCTCGGCGGCGACCCTACCGAGCTTCTCGCGCAACTCGGGCCAGAACTCCCTGGGGAGCTCGGCCGCTTGGAGCGTGCCGAGAAGCTCCTGGGTGGCCTTGAGCGCTTCGTATTCCTCGGAGCACGCCTCGCAGCATGCAAGATGCAGCTCGACCTGACGATACTCGTCGAACCCGAGCTCCTTGTCGAGATAGGCAGAAATGAGGCTCATGGCCTTCTCGCATGTCATCGCGATCACCACCTGGCCCCAGCAGAGGCTGCGGGCTTCACGTACGGCGCGAGTTTCTCACGCAAAAGCCTCCGGCCTCTATGTATGCGCGATCTCACGGTGCCGATGGAGCAATGCAGTATCCCGCTGATCTCCTCGTAGGAGAACCCCTCGAGATCATACAGGATCACCGCCAGCCGGTAGTTGAGCGGTAGGGACTGAAGAGCCCCCTGGATCTCCCTGGCGAGCTCATTCTTCTCCGCGACGTCTTCCGGATTGCTGGACCAGTCGGGCAACGCCTTCTCGACCTGTCCGCTTGCGGTGAGCACCGGCTCATCCAGCGATTCGAACCTCACGTTGTGCTGCTTGCGAAGCCGATCGATGTAGAGGTTCGACGCGATCCGGAAGAGCCACTTCTCAAATGACGTGCCCAGCCGGAAGCTGCCGAAGCCGCGGTAGGCCCGTAGGAGGGCCTCCTGTGCCAGATCCTTCGCCTCGTCTGCATTTCCCGTCAGTCTTAGAGCGATGTTATAGAGCTTTCGGTCGTACCGCCTGACGAGCTCCTCGAAGGCTTGCACGTCGTTTTCCTTGTAACGGACTCCGGCGAGGGCTTCCGTGTTCAACATGCCCATCACCTGCTTCCCTGCCGTGCCGGCATGCTGTGCCGTCCCGGCGCCCCCGAGAGACCTTCGCTGCCGGGGCCTCAATCACTCACTAGAAACGCAGCGCGCCCTCAAAAGTTCCTCGGCGCCGCGGTCCCGCGGACTCTCCCGGGGAGCGCCGACGCCGGGATGCTGAAGCCGGAAGGACGCCCCGCCCCGTCGAAGGCTACATCGAGCCATGAAAGGCCGAAGCCTCGAAGGGGCAAAGGCTCCGGGTGCAGGCTTGCTGCAATTGCAGTATACAGCTCCTTTCATGCCTGCGCAACTCGAGCGGGGCCAGGGAGACATGTACAAGACGGAGATGCATGGAAGACATGGAGAAGGTTGCCGGCCTTGCCCTCCGGGGACGACGCGCTTGTGGCGCGCGCTTCGTTCGAACTCGGTGCGCAAGAGCGGCTCCCGGTCAGCGCGAGGCCCTCCTCGCGGCCTCGAGGGTGTTCCTCATGAGCATCGCTATTGTCATCGGCCCGACCCCGCCTGGAACAGGTGTGATGTACCCCGCCACCTCCACCGCGGAGTCGAAGTTCACGTCCCCGACCAGCTTGCGCTTGCCGCTCTCGCTGGTGCCCACCTCGTTCACGCCCACATCGATCACCACGGCACCTGGCTTGATGTAGCTTGCGTCGATCATCTCAGGCTTGCCGATGGCCACCACGAGGATGTCCGCCTCGCGGCACACTGCTGGGAGGTCGCGAGTGCGCGAATGACATACGGTGACTGTGGCGTGCTCGGCGAGAAGCAGGATGGCCACGGGCTTGCCCACGATGTTGCTGCGCCCGACCACGACCGCGCGCTTGCCCTTGATCTCGACGCCGGTCCTCTTGATGAGCTCCAGGATGCCTGCGGGCGTGCACGGGACGAAACACTCGGCCCCTACGAGGAGCTTCCCCACGTTCACGGGATGAAACCCGTCCACATCCTTGCGCGGATCGATGGCCTCGAGGACCTCTCCCTCGTCGAGATGGCCCGGAAGCGGCAATTGCACGAGGACCCCGTGGATCCTCGGGTCGTTGTTGAGGCGTTCGATGAGGTCGAGCAACTCGCGCTGGGTCGTCGCGACGGGAAGCGCGTGTTCTTCGGAATAGATCCCGAGGGCGCGGCACATCTTCTTCTTGCTGTCCACATACACCCGCGACGCCGGGTCGTCTCCCACTATGACCACCGCAAGCCCGGGTGGGAATCCGTGCGCTTTTGCGAACTCCTCCACCCCCGCGGCCACTTCGGCCCGGACATCTCTCGCCACAGCCTTGCCGTCGATGATTGTTGCAGCCATACCCGCGGCCTCCTTCAGTCCCTTTCTGTCATTGGAGCGAGGTCATCGCCTTGCGATTCCCCCGCTCGTGCCATAGCCCGCACGATCTCTTTGAACCTGTCTCCGCGCTCCTTGTAATTCCTGAACATGTCGAAGCTCGCACACGCAGGCGAAAGAAGCACCACATCGCCCGGCGAGGCCTCATCTGCGGCGAGATGCACGGCTTCCTCGAAACCGCGGGCTTCCACCATGCGGACGGCCCTTCCGGCCACAGCTCCGGCCGCCTCGATGGCGGCCCGTATCTGAGGCGCGGTCTCGCCCACGAGCACCACCGCTTTCGCGCGTTCCACGGCTGCCTCCGCAAACTCGTCGAACGGCACATTCTTGCCCGACCCGCCCGCTATGACGATCACGGGCTCGCGGAAAGAGCGCAGCCCCGCGACGGCCCGGCTCGGTGTCGTAGCGATGGAGTCGTCGTAGAACCTAACTCCGCCCAGTTCTGCGACGAACTCGATTCGGTGGGCAACTCCTTTGAATTCCCGCAACACCCGGCGCAAAGCCGCAAAGTCGCACCCGCAGAGCGCAGCGACGGCCGCGACCGCGAGCACGTTCTCCACGTTATGGTCGCCAGGGATCTGTATGTCGTTCCGACTTGCGGCGAATTCCTCTTCTCCGCGGATCGCCACGATTATGTCGTCACCACGCAGGAAAACTCCGCCGGGCACCTCACGGCGCCGCGAGAAGAAGACCCTGCGGCCCGGGCACTCGTCCCCCATGGCGCGCGTGTACGCGTTGTCGAAGTTCAGGACGGTGAAGTCGCCATGCCCCTGGTGCCTGAAGATATTCTTCTTGGCGTCAGCGTATTCCTCCATGGACCTGTGGTGGTCCAGGTGGTTGGCGGTCAGGTTCAACACCACTCCGATGTGCGGGCTCCTCGAAAGCGGCTGTAACTGAAAGCTAGATAGCTCCAAAACCACGATGGAATCCGGGGTGATGCCGAAGACCTCGGCGAGAAGCGGGTTTCCTATGTTGCCCCCGGTGAACACCTTCTTGCCCGCGGCCTTGAGGACCTCGCTCACCAGGGTCGTGGTGGTGGTTTTCCCGTCGCTACCGGTGATCCCGACCACGGGCGCCTCACAAAGGTCGAGGAAGAGCCCCACCTCGTTCGACTGCAGGACTCCGTGCTCGCGCGCCTTCACGAGCTCTGGGAGGTCAAGCGGCATCCCCGGGGTAGGGAAGACCATGTCGAATTCCTCGAGGCCGTCGAGGTATCCGGGGCCCAGCCTGAACTCGACGGGCAGGCCTGCGACTCTCTCGTACGCGTCCCCAAGCTCCTCTTTTGTCTTGACATCGCATGCGGTCACCCTTGCGCCGGCCTCGACGAGAAACCTTATCACCGGGGCGTTGCTCGCGCCGATGCCGAGCACGGCCGCCCGCTTGCCTTTAAACCTCGCCACGTACTCCTTTTGCCTCTCGCTCATGCGAAACGTCTCGGTCATACGAACTCGCCCTTTCCAAAAGTTGCCCAATTGCGATACAATAATGTAACAAGGGCCTTTCGTTTCCTCGTTCCTCTGGTTTCGTTTGTATCCTTTCCGGAGGAGGGCTGGCGCATGGGGAAGACCCCAAAGAAAAGACCCCGCGTCCAGATACACGCCAAAGGCTTCCGAAAGGTCGTAAGGGTCATAAACGCGTCCGTGCTCGTCGGGTTCAGGTATCCCCCGACGCCTGAGCCCATCTGCTTCTGGTGGAACGGCCGGTGTTTCCGTATACTCCACATACTAAAACAGTACTGGGAGCGCCCGCACAAGTATTACCTCGTTATCACGGACAGGGGAGCATTCCAGCTGTGCCGCGAGTTCCGACCCCCGAAACCGGGCAGGAGGATCCCCGATTTTCAGTGGTGGCTTGTGGCCGAGTACGAGCTGTACAAGCTTCCCAGGACGAGGCGTCAGCTCAAGGCCACTGACGCCCCATGGTATTGGAAGCACACCGTGTACCCTCGCGCCCAAGGGGACACGCCCCGCGCGCCTTCGCCGTCTCGCGAGCTCCGGCCCGGACGTGCCGCTGGCACCCTCGATGGTCATGAGAGCTAAGTGAGGGCGCATTAGTCCTCGCCCCTCTTCCAGTAGTTGCCGGATTGCCGGTGTTGCACTCGGGGACGGTGCCCCAAGCAGGGCACCTTGACAAAATCCGGCCTGCCCGGCTGGTGCCCGGATTTTGACACCCCTCGTGCAATCACCGGCACCCCCTTGCAAACGTCGGGAGCGTTTTTGCACCCCCACTTAGCCCCGCCTCCTTCGACGGGCCCGGAGTGCCTCACGACGCTGCTTTCATTATGCCTTCCATGTCCGCGATTATGGCGATGGCGCCGTCGTCGAGGACCGCCGTGCCCAAGAGATTCGGGCCGGCGAACGCGAACGATAAGGGCTCCACCTGGACGTCGCGCTTGCCCACGATTCTATCCACGACCACCCCGACCTGCCGTGCCTGGTCGTTCACGATGACTACGTAGAGCCGATCCCTCACCACCGTCGCTGAAACATCGGCGCCGATCACCCCTATGACCTCGCCGGATGCGTTCCTTATCGGGGTCGAGACCGTGACGCAGACCGAGTCTGTGGCTGCGGACACATACTTTTCGGTGACGTGGGTCGCCCCTCGGATGGCGTTGCGGAACCACGACCGGGCAGACCAATCCTGCGCGGCCATGTCGAGCTCGCCTGCGATCTTCACTCCCTCGCGCGCGATCGGGCCTGCGATGACGCGGCCGTCTTTCCTCATCACGAATGCAACCTCCAGGAACCAATGCGCGTCGAGCAATTCACGGAGCACCGCGAGGGCGGCGCCTGGGTCCATGGATGCCGCTCTGGGATCGCGGGCGGCCTGCTCCAGCACGGGTTTGGCCTTCTCGACGGCCTCGTCGAGGGAAAGGGTGTGCAACGGATCGTGAAACGTCGCCTTGAGATGCCCGCCACCAGGCGAGGCGAGCACGTCAGCGAGCCAAACGAGGGGCACGACCCTCTCGCGGATGGTTATGGCGGGCCTGCCCTTTGCAGTCTTCACATCCGAACGCAACGCCCGCACGACTTCCACCACGTTGTCGAGCGAGAGCCCGTACAGTCTCTCACCGGCCGAGACCAGGAGCACGTTCACGGAGCGTACCTCCCTTCTTTGTGCTGCGCAAGCGCGCGAGGATGAAATTCGTATTCTCGGCCGGATCTGCTATTTCCTGCACAGGCCGATCCATGACGCCATCAGTCGCGGGCGTCACTCGCACGCGCGCGGCCGGCACGTATCCAGGTGCCTGCGCCTGAGGGAGCCACTCGCCGCAGGTCGACGAGACGTACGTCAGAGGTCGTGCGCTGCGGTTCTGCCTGGTCGCGGAGCAGGCTGCTCACGGGGTGGGCAAAACTTGCTCACCCGTGGAGTGACTTTTGCGGGGGGGCCGGAAAGGGATGGAGGCCCGTCCCACATACGGGTGTGCCGCAAGTCTTTGCGCCTGCTGCCTTCCCACCCGCTGCGACGCCGGCCGACTCGTTCGTCTCCTTTGGTGCCAACTCTGGCACGGGAGTTGCTTGCCACTGGGAGCGAACGTTCTCCGCTCAAGGCACAAGGGCCCTTTGCCGCTCCCATACGCTGGAAAGAAGGGGGGTGAGAGCTTGGTTCGCGGGCTTTACGCGGCGGCATCCGGCATGGTCGCGGGGCTGCTTCAGCAGGACGTGATCGCGCAGAATCTCGCCAATGTCGACACGCCTGGCTACAAGAAGGACATCGCGCTGGTCGGCGCGTTTGCGGACGAGCTGGCGGTACGAGTCGAAAGCAGGGCTCCGTGGCGCCTCGCGAGGACCGTTCCCATAGGTGGGCTGGGACCCGGGGTTTACGTGAGAGGCACGGGCTTTGATCCGAGCGAGGGGCCATTCATCGAGACCGGCGCGCCTCTGGACCTCGCCATCCAGGGGGACGGGTATTTCGTGGTCGAAACCCCCCAGGGTGAGGCGTACACGCGCAATGGGTCGTTCACCCTCAATTCCCGTGGCGAGCTAGTCACCATGGACGGCATGCCGGTGCTCGGCGAGTCCGGACCGATAACCCTTCCTTCCTCTCCTTCCGGCGCCGACGGCCGGGCGTCCGTGGAGGTGCGCGGCGACGGTCGGGTCACGGCGGATGGGCGGCTCGTTGGGAGGCTCAGGATCGTGGCGTTCGATGATCCATCCTCGCTCGCCAAGGCGGGCGGCAGCCTTTTTGTGGCGGCATCCGGTGCGACGGCGCGCCCAGTTGGGGCTGCGGATGGGACGGTGGTGCGGCAGGGGTTCCTCGAGATGTCCAACGTAAGCGTCGTGACGGAGATGGTTCAGATGATCGCCGGTATGCGGGCGTACGAGACGTGCCAGAGAGTGGTGTGGTTTCTGGACGGGACCCTCGACAAATCCATTAACGACGTCGGGAGAGTAGCCTGAGGTTTGTCCGTCAGGCATGAATCCATGATACGATCCCGGTATGGTGGCCGGACCGCGCAAGCGGGGGCCACGGGCCGCTGAACGACTGAGGCGGTCCCGGCAGGACGAGGTAAGGCGGGGTATGTTGGAGGACGGCTCTCCCGGTGAATGCGGGGTGTGCGGCGCGTCGCGTTGCGTTTGCACCGCGCCCCGTGCGGGTGCAAGGTCGTCCTCGCTGTTTGTTCAGGAGAGGTTCAGACGAGGCAGATCGAGTGCAACGGGAAGTTCGGTCGAAGGCGGTGAGCAAGAGATGATGCGAGCGTTATGGAGTGCGGCCACGGGCATGTTGGCGAAGCAGCTCAATATGGACGTGATCGCCAACAACCTGGCCAACCTCAACACATACGGGTTCAAGAGGAGCAGGGTGGACTTTCAAGATCTCATGTATCAAAAGCTCCGGACGTCCGGGTCCACCGTGGCGGAGGGCGCGAGGGTGCCGGCCGGCATAGAGGTCGGTCTCGGTACTAGGCCCGCCGCTATCCAAAGGATTTTCTCGCAGGGTGATTTCGTGCAGACCGAAGGGCCTCTCGACCTTGTGATAGAGGGCGACGGGTTCTTCCAGGTGCTCATGCCGGACGGCACCGTGGCTTACACGAGGGACGGCTCGTTCAAGAAGGACAGCGAGGGCAGGATCGTCACGTCCGACGGCTTCCCCATCGAGCCCGAGATCACCATTCCTCCTGAAGCGGTGGACATCTCCATAGGCACCGATGGCACGGTGTCGGTGATCCTGTCGGGCGAGAGCGAGCCCCAGGAACTCGGCAAGATCGAGCTCGCCAAGTTCGTGAACCCGGCGGGCCTCTCCGCCATCGGACGCAACCTGTTCACCGCGACTGCGTCTTCTGGCCAGCCGGCAGTGGGCACCCCAGGGCTCGAGGGCTTCGGGACCATATCCCAGGGGTTTCTGGAGATGTCCAACGTGAAGGTGGTCGAAGAGATGGTCAATATGATAATCGCCCAGCGCGCTTACGAGGTGAACTCCAAAGCCATCCAGACATCCGACGACATGCTCTCCATAGCGAACAACCTCAAGCGCTAAAGGGGCAAGGGTGGATGGCCGGGCTATGAACACGTGTGCTCGATACGGGTGCGTTTGCAAGAAGCTGGGCGTCGTCGCAAAGGCCATCGCCGTCGTGGGGGCGCTGTTCCTCACCATAGGAAGCCGGGGCGCCGCCGAAGACCCGGGGACGATAGCGAGGATCGAAATAACGAGCCCGGTCGAGGTCCGTGGGACCGTGATCACGCTGGGAGATATCGCGAGCGTGGAGTGTCTTCGCGGCTCCCGCCTAGATAGGAGCCCCGGCTCGGTCCCCGGCGCGGGTGCTCCCCTTGTTGGGTCTTGCCCCGAGCCCGGCGAGGCGGACCTTGTTTCTCGCCTCAAGGCGATCGAGATCGGCCGAGCGCCGTTTCCGGGGCAGGAACGCACGCTGAGCCTCGCTATAGTCCGTATCAGGCTGAGGCAGGCTGGGTTCGACCCGGGTCAAATGGTCATCTCGGGCCCTACCACGATAGTCGTGAGAACGCGCGCCACGCTGGTGACAGCGGACGCCATCGCAGCCGCCGTGCGGGACTACATGACGGCGTCGATGCCCTGGGACGACCGCGAGGCAGAGGTGTCGGTGTTGCTCGACCCCAACGAGAGCGTCCTCGTGCCGGACGGCGAGATCTCGCTCAAGGTGGAGCCGCTGCCTACGACTACGTTCATCGGCACCACGAGCGTTAGGGTCACCGTGTCGGTGGACGGGGAGGCTTACAGAGTTCTCCCGGTAAGGGCAAGGGTGGACGTGGCGAAAGCGGTTGTCGTGGCCGCCAGAACCATCCAGAGACACGAGATCATCGGGACGCCGGACATCCGGCTCGAGACCCGGGACCTCGGCCGCGTTCCCCAGGACGTGTTCTTCGATGCCGCCGCCGTCGTAGGCATGCGGGCGAGCCACACGATCACCGCCGGGGAAGTGCTCGCGCGATCGAGCGTCGAGCGGCCGCCGCTCATGCGAAAGGGCGACGCCGTGACCATCGAGGCTGCGCTTGCGGGTGTCACCGTAGCGAGCCCGGGAGAGGCACTGGAGGACGGGTGTGAGGGGGCTCGCATCCGCGTAAGGAACACGGCGTCCGGTGCGATCATTCGTGCCGTGGTGATCTCCGCGAAGGTGGTCCGCGCGATGTGACACCGCGCTGCGTGACTCAAATCAACAACGACGTGTGCGGGGTGATGCCGTCGTGTCCGATAGATGTGGGTTCACCGTAGGTCTCCGCGGCGCACGGCCTAGGCCGCGTTGCGTTGGAGTCCTGCTCGTCCTTGGGGCGATGTGGTGGCTCGCGAGCATGGCACCCGCTGGGGCCCATGCGGCGGCCGTGGCCGACGAAGCCGGAGCCAACCAAGGGGCCGTGCAGCCCCAGTTGTCGCTGTGGGGCGACCATGCGCGCTCTCTATTCGCAGACCATAGGGCAAGGCAGGTCGGCGACCTGATAACCGTCCTCATCTCGGAAAGGTCGTATGCGAGCAACGATGCGCAGACATCGACCGGCAAAGGCGCCGGGCTTACCGTTGCCGAGGGAGTTGGCATGTTTTCGTTCCTGCCCGAAACGGGCTTTTCTACGAACGTGAAGTCCAACGGGCGGAACGCTACGTCCCGTTCCGGGAGCCTCGTGGCCAGAATGACGGCGAAGATCACGGAGGTGCTGCCCGACGGGAATTTCAGGATTGAAGGGACGCAGGCCCTCGTAATAAACCGGGAGCGACAGAACATCGTCATCACTGGGATCGTGAGGCCCGAGGACATCGGTGCCGACAACACCGTGTTCTCGACGTACATCGCGGATGCGGAGATCAAGTACGAGGGCTCGCTCAATGTCGAGCAGAAGAAGGGCTTGCTGTCGTTCCTCGGGAGGTTTTTCGCCGGGGTGCTCGATTTCCTGTTCTAGGGACGGGAAGGACGGAGCCATTGGTCCAGCAGGAGGTGGGACCTGCAATGAAACGAGCTAGCGAGCATGCCATCCGGACCGCGCGCGGCCTACGCGGCTTCAGGCTCAGGCCCGCACTTTTCGCCGTGTTCGTGGGGCTGGCGTTGGTGGCCGCGGTCGAGTCCGTCGCGCTCGTGTCTGTGGCAAGCGCAGAGTCAAGGATCAAGGACATCACGCGGATTGAGGGCGTGAGAGAGAACGATCTCATCGGCTACGGCCTGGTGGTCGGGTTGAAGGGCACGGGGGACTCCAGCGGCGCGATGTTCACCGTCCAGTCGGTTGCGAACATGCTGATGAAGTTCGGCGTCAAGGTCTCGCCCGACGAGATGCGCGTCAAGAACGTCGCGGCCGTGATGGTGACCGCGAAGCTGCCGCCGTTCGCACGGGTGGGCGACCGGCTCGATGTGGTGGTGTCGTCTCTCGGCGACGCGCGGAGCCTTGAGGGAGGGACCCTTCTCCTTACGCCGCTCCTCGGCGCCGACGAGAAGATGTACGCGGCGGCGCAAGGGGTCGTCTCGCTGGGCGGCGGGGCTGGCAGTTCGACGGCGCGCCAGAAAACGCATCCCACGGTGGCCACCATTCCGGAGGGGGCGACGGTCGAACGGGAGCTTGAGGAGGCTATTTCCGGCGCGGAGAACGGGAAGATCACCCTGTCTCTGTCTCAACCGGACTTCGCTACGGCCGACCGCATAGCGAAAGCCATCTGCGCACGCCTGGGGGATGGCACTGCAAAGGCCCTCGACGCGGGGGCCGTGGAGGTGCGAGTGCCGGCGGGATATGCTGGCGACCCCGTGGGGCTCGTCGCGCTCATTGGGGAGATCCCGGTCACCGCGGACGTTCCGGCGCGCGTCGTGTTCAATGAGCGCACAGGCACGGTCGTGATCGGCGGAAACGTGAGAGTGCTCCCGGCCGTGGTTTCCCATGGCAGCCTGCGCGTTCAGATCTCCTCCAGCGTTGACGGTGGGTCCGCCTCCACCGCCCGAGACGAGGGATCCCCTTCCACCTCGCGAGACAAGGGCGGCCCCGATGCGACGGCGGCCGGGACGGTTTTCGATGTCTCCTCGATGGACACTGTAGACGCTCTCGTGTCCTCGCTCAACGCCGTTGGCGCGACGCCCCGCGACATCATCGCCATTTTGCAGGCGCTCAAGGCGTGCGGCGCCCTTCTCGCGGAGATAGAAGTCTTGTGACCATGAATGCGGGGCCAAGGGCCGCGGACACATCGCGAGGCAGGCGGCCGCGCGGCAGGCGGCGGCAGGCGGGGCGTCTCTCACGGCGCATGGGCGGCCGGGCCGGGACGACCGATGGGAGGAGGAGGTAGACCGTTGGTCGGGGACATGATGAGCGGTGTCACCAGGTCGGACGGCGCGGTCAAAGCCTCGCTTGGCACCGCTGCCGAGTCGCGCGGGCCGGTGGCGGGCGCGAAGGCCGGGGCTCGTACGCATTCCGCAGGTACCGACCGAGAACTGATGAAAGCCTGCCAGGAACTGGAATCCGTGTTCCTGGAAGAGCTTCTCAAAGAAATGCGCAAGACGGTTCCGAAGGACGACCTCTTTGGTGGCGGGCGCGGCGAAGAAGTGTTCCAGAGCATGTTCGACCAGGAGATCGCGAAAGCCATGGCTGCGCGGGGCGGCATCGGTCTCGCCGAGATTCTTTACAGACAGCTGTCACGGCAGTCCGCGACGCCATCGCAGCTAGGAGGCCACCGTTTGGACGGGCCCCGCGGCGTGCATGATGCCAAGGAGGGCTAAACACCTTGTCGCGACTTGCCGATAAGATCACCGAGAACGAGTCGGCATCGGAGAGAGGTGCGTCCAGTGAAGGTCGAAAACGAGGGACTCCGCAGGATCCTCAGCAGGTACGCGGAGCAAGCCGAGGCGACGAAGTCCAAGGAAGCCAAAGAGGCGCAAAAGAAACGGGAAAGCGCGGAGGCGGAGGCGGAGGCGGAGGCGGACGAGGTCGTGGTCTCCGACCGCGCACGCGAGTTGCAACGCGCACATCAAAGGCTCGATGAGATCGCTGCCGCGCGAAAGGCGAAGGTTGAGACCATTCGCAAGGATCTGGAGACCGGCACATACAAGGTGAGCGGCGACATGGTCGCCCGGAAGCTCCTGAGGCCGTCCTAGGAGGGCTGCCGGCTGCCAGCCGGCTTCCCCACCTCATGTGCGTGCCGTGTGCCTGGGCCAGCGTCGTGCGGCGACGCGGGGTGAGTGAATCGAGATGCACGACATCTCTCAACGGTGCAACGAGATCCTCGATCTTCTCGAGGAAGAGGCCGCCCTTCACAGGGATCTCCTGGACCTCTCCCGCCGGGAACAGGGCCTTCTCGTCTCTTTCGATGTAGATGCTTTGACAGCCACGTTGCGCGAGGTTGAGGCCCTCATCGGGAAGGTCCGGGCGGTCATGAACGCGAGGCTCGCGCTCCTCGGCGAGGTCACGCGCAGCCTCGGCCGTCCCGGCGGCGCCGCGTCTCGCGGCAGCGACCGCGTATCGTGTGAGGAGGTCATGGCTTCGGCAGGGGATGGCTGTCTCGAGAGGTACAGGAGCATCCTCCAGCAGCTTGCGCCCATCCTCGAGGAACACGCCGTCATCAACGGTGGAAACATCGTGCTCATAAACAACATCCTCGACTACGTCGATTTCGCGACTCGGGTGTACGCGTGCCGTGATGGCCGGAACACGTATTCAGTGAACACCACCGCTCTGAGAAGAAAGGCGGGAAGGCCGCATGCGTTCCACTTTTCTCGGCCTTGAGACCGCAAGGCGCGCCTTGGTTGCTCAACAAAGAGCGCTCGAAGTGGTCGGCCACAACATCGCAAACGCCGGCACGCAAGGTTACGTGCGGCGTGAGCCCGTGCTCGCGGCCACGCCGGGGTACGTGGTGGAAACCGGGGCCGGCTTCAAGCGGCCTGGCACGGTGGGCACGGGAGTCGAGATGGTCAGGATAAAGCGCGTCTTCGATGGGTTCGTCGAAAGCCGAATCCGCCAGGCTGGGGTATCCCTCGGGTTCTGGGAAGGCAAGAGCGATGCGCTCTCGCAGGTGGAAGCGGTTTTCGGAGAGCCTTCCGATACCGGGCTGGCCGACGCTTTGACCGAGTTCTTCGCGGCGTGGGACGAGCTATCGAAGCGTCCGGAGAGCATCGCCGTCCGCACGGCCCTGGTGGAGCAGGCCAAGACCCTTGCGTCCTACTTCAACAACGAGCTCAGTGGCCTGCGCGAGCTTGCGCGCGACCTGGACGAGGGGATAGCCACGCGCGTCGACGAGATCAACTCGCTTGCCAGGGAGATCGCTGCGCAGAACAAGGAGATCGTGAGGATCACGGCGATCGGGAACGATCCTGCCGACCTCAAGGACGCGCGAGATGTCGCCATCGAGAGGCTATCACGGCTCATCAATATCAGCGCCTTCGAGACCCAGGACGGGTCCGTAGTCGTTCAAGTCGGCTCTGCAGAGCTCGTGCGCGGCGACGCCGCAAGCGAGCTCCGGTTCGAGTCCGGGACTCTGCCCGGAGAGGCGCTCGACCCTGGGGCAACCGAGCTGGGATCTCAGATAGTCTGGGCGAACGATGGGAGTCCGGTGGAAGCCACCGGAGGCGAAGTGGGCGGGCTGCTGCAGGCGAGGAACGCCGATGTCACTGGGTACTACAAGGACGTGGAGCAGCTCGTGACCACGCTCGCTGACGAGGTCAACCAGCTCCATAAGGACGGCTATGGCATAGACGATGCCCTGACCCCGACGCACGGCATCGACTTCTTTGTATATGACGCCGGGCGCCGCACTCTCTCAGTGAACCCGGACCTCGACCCAGACGCCGGTGGAGACGTGGCGAAGGTGGCCGCGGCCGCACAGCCGGGGCTTGTCGGGGACGGCTCGGTCGCGCTTGCCATTGCAGGTCTCGAGGACGCGCTCACGATGGGCGGGGACAAGGTGAGCTTCGGGGGATTCTATCAGCAGATCGTCGCCGACGTGGGGACGTGCGCGCGGCAGGCCGCGCACATGGCGCAGGTACACGACGCGACGCTGCAGCAATACACGAACAACAAGGATAGCATCTCAGGGGTCTCCATCGATGAGGAGATGGTGAATCTCATGCGCTATCAGCGGGCGTACGAGGCAGCGGCCAGGCTGACGACAGCCATTGATGAGATGCTCGATACCCTCATCAACGGCACGGGCATCGTAGGCCGGTAGGCCTAGGTAACACCCGCGATCCAGTAGCGGGAGGGGGTGACGGGGTTGCGTGTGAGCACGAGTTACCTTCTGAACAACCTTTCCAGGGACATCAGCCAGCAACTTGCTCGGATGCAGAGACTTTCGGAGGACATATCCACCGGGAAGCGGGTGCGGAAACCATCAGACGACCCGATCGCCGCCTCGCGGGGCATGGCCATCCGGGCGCTTCGGGCAGGGGTCGCGCAACACAAGACCAACATAGACGATGCCAAGGACTGGCTCGGCGCGACCGAACGGGCTCTCATGAAGGCACAGGAGGTGTTCCAGAATGCCGCCGACGCCGCGCTCCGCGCCGGGAACAGCACTCTCTCCGGTGACGAGCGGCAGGCGCTCGCGCAGGACGTGAACGGCCTCATCGCCGAGCTCGTGGACCTCGCCAACACGGAATACGACGGCAGGTACATCTTCGCCGGCCTGAAGACCCTCACGAAGCCCTTTGTGCTGACAGAGAACACTGACGCATCGGGCGTTACCGTTACGACCGTTACCTATGAGGGTCTCGACGGCAGCAAGCAGGTCGAAGTCGAGCCCGGCACGACCATGCAGGTCAACGCGAACGGCGGCGAGGTGTTCATGCAGGGCATCAGCGAGGCGGGCAATAGGAACCTCTTCCAGATCCTCGTGGACCTCCGGGATCACCTCCTCGCAGGCGATGCATCATCCACGTACTACGACGATATCGCGTCCGACGTCAGTGCCACCCAGGCGGCTCAAGACCGGATCATGAACCTCGTCACGGGCGTCGGCGCGAAGGTGCGACGGCTAGACCGGGCATCAGCCAAGCTGTCCGAGGACGAGGTGGAGCTGGAGGCGCTTCTGTCGAAGACCGAAGATGCGGACGTGTTCAAGGCCATCTCTGACCTGCAGTTGCAGGAGACGGTGTACAAGGCGGCCCTCGGGGCGGCTGCCGGGATAATGCAGACTTCCCTTGTGGACTATTTGCGGTAGGGGTCGGTGCCAAGTGGCGGAAGGATATTCGTTGACTCCGGAGGACATCAGGCTTTTTCTCGATGAAACCCTCGACGAGCTCGAAGCGCTCGAAGAGGAGATCGTCAGGCTCGAAAGCGAGGGCCACGACAAGCCCCTCCTTCAGGACATGTTCCGCATAGCGCATACCGTGAAGGGCTCGTCGGCAACCGTAGGCCACGCCAGGATGTCCACGCTCGCGCACGCCATGGAGGATGTGTTTGCGGCCATGCGGGACGGCAGGGTCGCGCCTCGCCAAGAGCTGGTGAACGTGCTCTTGGAAGCGGTCGATGGCTTACGGGCGCTTGCCGCGGAGCTCGACGCCTCCGGCGGCGGTCCGCGCGTCCGCGGCGCCGGCGAAATCGACGTCGAATCGCTCGTTGCCCGGCTCGCGAGCGCCGCTTCACTGGGGGTCGGCACGTATGAGGTACATGTGAGGTTCGCGGATGACACGGCGATGCCGCCCGTGCGTGCTCTCCAGGTCATACAAGCCCTCCAAGAGCTCGGAACGGTCGCCGGGACGCAGCCGTCGCTGGATGACATCAAGGCTGAGAAAGCGGGCCTGGACCTCTCGGCCGTGCTGCTGCTCGGGTCACCCGTGAGCGAGGCAGAGGTGGAGCGCAAGGTCGGCGAGGTGCCCGACGTCGAGCGCGTGGAGGTGCGCTGCGTGCATCCTGGCGCGCACGGTGCTACGGCGGGGGCGGGCCCGGAATCTTCCGCCGGTGCTGCTGCCGCAGGCAGCGGGGCGGGGGTTGACGCCGAGGGGGACGCTGATGTGAACACCGGTGCCGGGGCTGATCGTCACGCTTGCGCTCAGGTCCGCCCTGAGGCCGAGGCTAAGGCCGAGGCCGAGGCTGCCGCTGGTGCCGGCGGGAACGGCGCTCGCGGGGCTGGCGAGAATGCCGATGAGACCGGGACGGCAGCGTCCGATGTGCCGAAGCTCTTGGGAAGATCCCAGGGGGACACCATCCGGGTCGGCATCGAGGCCTTTGACAAGATGGTGCGCATAGTCTCAGAGCTTGCCATAGACGAGGCCAGGCTCGCCGAGGTCCAAAGGCGTCTCGCGTCACTCGACGGCCACTCGGAGTCCATCGGGGACCTCGAGCAGATCACCGCCCACATGGGCCGGCTCACGACCGAGCTCCAAGAAGAGGTCATGAAGGCCAGGATGACGCCGCTTTCGAGCTTGTTCAAACGCTTCCCCAGGATGGTCAGGGACACCGCCGCAAGCTCTGGCAAGCTGGTGGAGTTCGTCGTGGAAGGCGAGGATACTGAGCTCGACCGGGCCTTGATAGAAGAGGTCGCGGATCCCATCATACATCTCCTCCGGAACGCCGTCGGGCACGGCATAGAGCCGCCAGAAGAGCGCGTCCGCCGCGGCAAGCCCGAAAAGGGGCGGGTGCGGCTGGCTGCCCGACACGTGGAGGACCGCGTGGTCATCACCGTGGAGGACGACGGCGGAGGAATCGACTTCGAGCGGGTCCGCGAGTCCGCGGTGCGAAAGGGGATGATCTCCGCCGAGGTGGCCGCGGCCCTTTCGGACGAGGAGGCCATTGAGCTCATCTTCCAACCGGGCTTTTCCACCGCGACCCAGGTGAATGACGTGTCGGGACGCGGGGTCGGCTTGGACATCGTGCGCGCCAACATCGAGAAGCTGGGTGGCACCTTGCGTGTGAACACCGCTGCCGGGAAGGGAACGGCTTTCGTCTTGTCGGTGCCGCTCACGCTCGCGGTTTTCAGAGCTCTCCTCGTCGAATCGTGTGGCCAGGAATTCGCGATCCCCCTGTCTTCCGTGGTAGAGGTTACTCGCGTCTCGCTTACCGAGGTCAAACCAGTCGGGCAGGGGCACGCGATAGTGCTGAGGGGCAAGGTCCTGCCGGTGTTTGACTTGCGGGATTTCGCGCGGAGAGACGATGCCAGTGCACCGGCTTCGTCTGGGGAGGGCGGCGGGGGCTCCGCAGCGAGCGTCGGGGGGTGCGAGCCGGCTGGTGAGCTAGCCACGAGCCGTTCGGATGAGCAGTCTGGTGAGCGGGCTCGCGGGCGGGCCTTCGTGGTAGTAGCGCGGTACGAGGACATGCGGGTGGGGATCATTGTTGATTCGCTCCTCGGGGAGCAGGAAATAGTCATCAAGAGCCTCGGCAGGCTCGCCAGGCGTGCCAAGGGCGTCCTGGGTGGCGCCATTCTCGGTGACGGGCGAGTCGCTCTGATCCTGGATGTCGCGCGGGTGCTGGAGAAGGCCGTGGGCCGCAGCCATGTCTCGGGGTCGGGCTCAGGTTATGAGGGAGGGAACGAGGATCGTTTCGAGTATCAATTACAGTGCTAGCGAGCTCGATACGCTGAAACGTATCCTGGCGAGAGGCATGGAGAGCGCCGCATCGGTGCTCTCCGACATGATAGGCCGCAAGATCGAGATGAGCGTGCCCGACGTGTGTTTCGTGGCGTGCCGGGACATCGCCAAGGCGTCGAAGCACAGCGTGGAAGAACCCACTGTCGGAGTGAGGATCGGGCTCACAGGTGACGTTACGGGTGATGTCATCCTCATCTTCCCGCGTGCTAGCGCCTACCGCCTGGTGGACATTCTCATGGGCAACAAGCCGGGAACGACCACCAGTCTGACGGAGATGGGCGGATCAGCCCTGTGTGAGGTAGGCAACCTCGCGGGATCTTTCTTTTTGAACTCGCTGGCGGAGGCCACCGGCTTGCGTGCCATGCCCGCCCCGCCTGTGCTGGATGGGGAGACGTTTGTCGCGAAGATGCTGGAGGCCTCGGTGGCTACCAATGAAGAGGCCGCGTCGCCCGGCACCGGGGGAGAATGCGTGGGCGGGCGGCCCGCCGGTGGCGCAGGCCGCGCGGACGGTGGTACGGACGCACTGGTAGCCCAGACGGTGCTCAAGCAAAGCCTTGAGAGCGTCGAGGCGTTGTTCTTCATCGTGCCGACCAACAACTCTCTCGCAACGATCCTCAATGCGCTGAGCTCGGACAACGCAAAGGGGAACGGGGTGATATAGGTGCCCAAGGTGCTCATCGTGGACGACGCGGCCTTCATGAGGATGAGGTCGCGCAAACTCCTGGAGGAGCACGGCTATCAGGTCGAGGAGGCACAAGACGGGCAGGAGGCTGTCAGGAAATACATGGAGAGCGCTCCCGACGCGGTCCTCATGGACATCACCATGCCCGTCATGGACGGCATCGCCGCTCTAAAGGAGATCAAGAAGCGCGACCCGCATGCCAAGGTCATCATGTGCACCGCCGTGGGCCAGCAGTCTTTGGTCATGGAGGCCATCATGTCCGGGGCACGTGATTACCTCCTGAAACCGTTTGATCCTGACAAGGTGCTCGCGTCCCTCAAGAAGCTGGTCGGCTGACGGCCGGGCGGCCGCGGCCGAGACGGGGGAGATCGGATTCCGTCGTGAACCTACCAATCAGAGTCCTCGTTGTGGATGACTCGGCCTTTACACGTAAAGTGGTTTCGGATATGCTGGGGTCGGACCCAGACATCACCGTCGTTGACATAGCCAGGGACGGCAAGGCCGCTGTGGAGAAGGCTCGTGCTCTCCAGCCCGACGTCATCACGATGGATGTGGAGATGCCGGTGATGGACGGGCTTGCTGCGTTGCGGGCCATCATGAGCGAACGCCCCGTCCCTGTCGTCATGTTGAGCGCCCTGACGCAGGAGGGCGCGGCTACCACCATCCGGGCGCTGGAGCTCGGCGCGGTCGATTTCGTGGCAAAGCCGTCTCATTCGATGACCGTGGGCCTGGGTGAGGTGCGGGACCAGCTCGTTGCCAAAGTGAAGCTGGCGGCGCGCGCCAAGGTACATGTTCCCAGGCTCGCGAGGCCCGGCGTGGACGGGACGGCCGGGGGTGGACCACGTCCTTCTTCAGGCGTTCCAGGGGAGGCTGCCTCTCGAGGAGAGCGCGGTCATCTCGGGCAGGGGGCGAGGCAGGGCGCCGGGCCGGGCGAAGAGTGCGACACGGTTGTGGTCATTGGTGCCTCCACCGGGGGGCCGTCCGCGCTCAACCAGGTCCTCCCCGCTTTGCCCGCCGACCTCTCTGCCGGAGTGCTTATCGTGCAGCACATGCCGCCTGGCTTCACAAAGTCGCTGGCCGCGAGGCTCGCAGAGACCTCAGCCATAGCTGTGAAGGAGGCTGAGTCGGGCGACAAGCTTACGGACGGGGTGGCGTTCGTGGCACCGGGCGGATACCATATGTTGCTCACCGCTGACGGGGAGGTGGCGCTCTCCACCGATCCGCCGCGAAATGGCGTGCGGCCGTCTGTGGACGCCACGATGGAGTCCGCGGCCCGGGTGTACGGAGACCGGCTTGTCGGGGTGGTGCTCACCGGAATGGGAAGGGACGGCGCGGCCGGCATGGCCGCCATCAAGGCGGCGGGCGGGAGGACCATAGCAGAGCACGAATCGAGCTGCGTCATATACGGTATGCCCAAGGCCGTGGTCGATCAAGGGCTCGCGGATCTGGTGGTTCCGCTCCAGGAGGTGGCCGGTGCCATCGTGCAGATGGTCAACCAAATCCCATAGGCGGCCAGGCGACAACAGGAATTGCGGCACGAGCAGCAGAAACGGCGGCGCGACTATGCATCTCGGGAGTTGCAGTATACGTGCAAGACATGGATTATAGCCTTTTCCGGTGGAAAGTGATGCAGGCAGCCGGGATCGACCTGAGCTGCTACAAGGAAAACCAGATGAAGCGCAGGCTGTCCGCGGCGCTCACAAGGTCCGGATATGCGAGCCTTTTCGAGTACTGGCGCGCAATGGAGCAGGACCCCGCAGTGCTCCGTGAATTCGTGGACTTCGTGACCATCAACGTATCCAGTTTTTTCCGGAACCGTGAAAAGTTTGACGAGCTCGCTGGAACGATCCTCCCGGGCCTCTTGAAGACGCGCCCGAACCTCAAGGTGTGGTCTGCAGGCTGCTCCACAGGCCAGGAGCCGTACACGGTGGGCATAATCCTGAGCGAGGTCGCGCCGGGCACGAGGCACCGGATCATTGCCACAGACATAAACGCATCCGCCATCCGCCTTGCGCGCGAGGCGATCTACACGCGCGACGATGTCAAAGAGGTAAAGCCGGAGCTTGTGAAGAAATACTTTATGGCCGAAGGCGACAAGCTCAGGCTGAAAGATTCGGTGCGTCAAATGGTCGAGTTCCGGGTCCACAATCTGCTGGCCGACCCGTACGAGCAGGACTGTGACCTCATCCTGTGCCGGAACGTGATGATATACTTCACCGAGGATGCCAAGACCCGGGTCTTCAAAGGCTTCAACGCCAGTTTACGGCCGGGCGGCGTTCTGTTCATCGGGGGCACTGAGACCATCATGACCGCGTCCGAGCTCGGGTTCGAGCTCGTCTCACCGTTCTTCTACCGAAAGCGGAACCCGGTCGTCGCGTAGGCGTGGCGTAGGCGGCCGGGCGTGACAACGTTCGTTCTTGCCGAGGTGGTACCGTTGGTTGCACGAGGGACAGGCATCGTCCCGGATGATGTGAGGAACCGAGCCATCAGGATCATGCAGGACCTCCTCTCGCAGCTCAGGGAGGCCGGCGATCCCGCGGTTGAGCCGCCCTACGATGATTTGGTTGAGGTCGTGGAGGGCATCAAATCCAGCGTGTCCAAAGCTTCCCCGAACGTGCTGGTGTCCTGGACTCTCTTCGACGAGCCTGACGAATACGAGTGCGTGCACCCGTTCGACGTGGCGGTGTTCTCGGTGGCGATCGCGCTCGCCATGGGGGAGAAGGCCCGCATTCAAGACATCGGGCTGGGGGCGTTGCTCCATGATGTCGGCATGGCGCTTGTTCCCGTCGCGCCGGAAGCGAGCTACACGGAGGGCGAGGGGCTGTCACCCGACAAGGCGAAGCAAATGCGCACGCATCCCGAGCTCGGCGTGAAGGTCTTGCGGCAGCACCCGAGGATCTCGGCGTTTACGAAAGCCATCGTTGCCCAGCATCACGAGAGGATGGACGGGAGCGGGTATCCCAGGGGCCTGCGGGGCTCCGACATCCACCCGTTCTCGCGGATCGTCGCGTGTGCTGACGCGTACAGCTCCATGCTCGTGCGGTCCCGCTTCCAAAGGCATATGACTCCGGGCGAGGTCGTGGACTATATGATGAGCGCGGCCGGCTTCGAGTTCGACAAGGACGTGGTGCGGGCCATGCTCGGCTGTGTATCGCCGTTCCCCGAGGGGGCGTTCGTGCGCCTCAGCACAGGGGAGCTCGCGGCGGTGGAGAGGCTCTCCCGCGGTATGGTGACGCGCCCGGTGGTGCGGCTCGTCAAGCAAGAGGCGGACGGCGTGTGGGTGGAGACGTCCACCGAGATGGACCTTGCCCGGCCCGAGCACCAGACGACGCTCATAACCGCCATTGAGTGACGAACGACAGGGGAGGGGCGGTGGCCGGAGGGGGTGACCGGAGGTGACGACGGACCGCGTGAGGATCGTATTTGACGAGGGTATTCTCGGTTTTGAAGACATCCGAGAGTACGAGCTCTTGGTCGATCCCGAGGAACGGGGCCCGTTCAGGTGGCTTCGCGCGACCTCGGAAAAGCTCGCTTTCATAGTGGTGGATCCGCACCTCTTCTGGCCCGACTACGACCCCGACATAGCCAGCGCATGCCCGGACCTTGTTGACGGAACCGACCGGAGAGAGTTGTCCCTGTACGTGATCGTGACTGTTCCAGATAACCCCCTGCTTGCCACGGCGAATCTCTTCGCGCCGCTTGTGGTGAACGGGCGCACCGGCAAGGGCAGGCAGGTGCCTCTGCGCGGGTCAGGTTTTCCGCTCGCCGCGCATATCTTCCCCGAAGACATCCGCGAGGGAAAGGTTGGGTTGGCCGGTGCTTGTCCTGACGCGCAGGTGCGGTGAGAGCGTGATCATCGCCGACGACATCAAGGTGACGATCATCTCTGTGGACACGAAGGCCGGCAGGGCATACGTGAAGCTGGGGATCACCGCGCCTGCCGACCTTAAGATATACCGCGAGGAGATCTACGAGGAGATAAAGCGCGAGAACGAGGCGGCCTCAGGGGCCACGCTCACTGACTTCGCTGCGCTTGCCCGGGCGTGGAGGCAAATGAAAGCGCCTGCTCAAGATCGATCAAAGTGATGAGCCTGTCCTCCGCCCTCGCGATGCCCACCACGTATGCGAGAGCTGCCGCTTCTCTGGTGAGAGCCTGCGGCTTTTCTATGTCCTGCTCCGGTATGTGGGCCACCTTGACCACAGAGTCCACGATCATTCCGATGGTGTCCTGCCCCGCCTGGACCACCACTATACGGGTGGCGGACGTGACCGGCTGGACGGGAAGCCCCAGGCGTCTCGCGAGGCTCAGCACCGGGATCACCTGGCCGCGCAGGTTCACGACGCCTTCCACGTAATCAGGGGCGCTGGGCACCGGTGTGATAGGCTGCATGCGCACGATCTCCCTGACATCGCTGATGCTCACGGCGTAGAGCTCCTTGCCGAGCTGGAACACGACGACGTGCTTCGTGGCGGAGGAAGACGCCTGCGCCTGGACGCGGGCCCCCGCCGGTTCATCCCTCAGGTTCGTTGCGCCGACCGGCGCGTTGACTGAAGCTGACATGCCGTGACCACTCCTTTCGTTCCTGCGTAGGTCGCCAAAAGCTCGTGTCGCTTTTCAGCGGGTGAGCCCTGTCCGGGGTTGCCGGTGTTGCCCTCCGGGGACGGCGCGCTTGGGGCGCGCCTCGTTCGAATTTGGCGCGCGGGCGCGCCAAATTCTCGACGCCCCGTCGTGCAAGCACCGTCAACCCCTAACACCCTCAAGGATAGTGGCGAAGACTTACGGCGCTGCGCCACACTTAGGCGCATTTTTTCTTACGCGAACCTCGCCACCAGCTTCTCAAGGTCCGCCGCCATCTTCGCGAGGTCCTGAGCGGACGCGGCGATCTGCTCTATGGCGGAACTCATCTGACCCGTGGAGGCAGACACCTGCTCCGCTGCGCTCGCGGTTTGCTCGGATACGCTGGCCATCGCCTGGACCGCGTTGCGGACCTCCTCAGCGGACGCGGTCATCTCTTGGGTGGCCGATGAGTTCTCCTCGGTGATGCTGGCCACGTTGTCCATGGCCTTGACCACCTGGGCACTGGAGGACTCGAGCTCCTTCACGGCAGCGGCGATCTTCTCGACCTCGGCGTTCATGGCGTTCATGGTCGCATCGATCTCGCGGAGGGCCTGGCCGGCCTGGCCCGCAAGTTGAGTGCCCTGGGACACCCGGCTCGCCTGCACGTCTGTCGCGCTTTTCGCCATCTCAATGCTGCGCTGCATGGTTGTGATGAGCCCCGCGATCTCCTTGGTCGCCTTGCCCGAGCGCTCGGCGAGCTTGCGCACCTCGTCGGCGACGACGGCGAACCCTTTGCCGTGCTCGCCTGCGCGGGCCGCTTCGATGGCAGCGTTGAGCGCGAGAAGGTTCGTCTGCTCGGCGATGTCGTCGATGACCTCGATGATCTTCCCGATCTCGCTGGAGTGGGCTCCCAGGTCCTTGATGCCTGCGGCCACCGCCTCGGCCTGCTTGCGGATGTCGTCCATGCCCGCGATGACGTCGTCGACGGCGCGGGAGCCGCTCCCGGCGGCGGCGCGACTCTTGTCGGCGGCCGCGATGAGCGAGCCCACGGCCTTCGAGACCCCTTCCATAAGGCGGGCCATTGACGCGACCACGGAGTTGGCTTCATTCACAGAGGCCGCCTGTTCTTGAGCGCCCTTGGCTATCTGGTCGATGGCGGCCGAGAGCTGGCTTGTGGCGGTGGACGTCGTATGGGCGCTTGCACTTTGCTCCGCGGCACCCTTTGCCACCTGCTCGATGGTCTTGGCTACCTGTTCGGTGGCGATGGCCGCCTCATCCGTGCTCGCGGCGAGCTCCTGGCCGGTGGAGGCCACGTGTCTCGCGTGGCCGCGTAGCTCCTCTACTACGGTGCGGAGGCTTGAGACCATGTCGGAAAAGGCGCGAGCCATGACGCCTACTTCATCACTGCGCTTTGTGCCGGGCACCTCGACTTGGAGGTGGCCAGCGGCCACCTCCTGGGCCGCGCGAGCGAGGGCCCTCGTCGGGCGTGTGATGCTTGCCGCAAGTGCGAGGGCGAGGATGAGACCGAGCACCACGGCGGCAGCGAAGATGGCTATGGCGCGGTCCCGGACGTTCTTCGCGGCTATCTTGGCCGCATCGCTCGCGGACGCCGCTGCGTCCTGGTAGGCCTTCAGGCCCGTCGCGAGTTCGTCGCGGATGTCGTTGATGATGCCATCGCCCTCCGCCATCATGTAGCCAAGCGCTTCGCCCAGCTGGCCGTTATCGATGTACTGGAAGATCGTGTTCCGGCAGGCGTCCCAGAGCTTCCGGATGTCCGCGACGGTCTTGATGTCTCCGGCGTCGCCGATGCTGCCGGTGTCACTGGTGGCGCCGGTGTCGCTCGACGCGTCGCCTCCGCCTTTTACCGTGGCCCCCGACAGCGCGTCGAATTGCTGCTGAATCTCGGTGTCTGCCTCGTTGAGGGCGGTCTTGAGCCGTGAATCACCCAAGAGGAGAAAGCCGCGCAGCGCGATCGCGAACCTCTCGAATGCTCCGTGCAGGGCTTCGATCTGCGTCAGGCGGAGCATCTGCTCGTCGACGACCTTGCCGAGGTCGGTGCTGACCTTGGTGACTCCTTGCAGGCCGAAGTATCCGATGACCGCCATGAATAGAAGAAGCAGCAAGAAGCTCCCGAGGATCTTGAATCCCATCCCGAACCGGATCCGAGATCTCATAGGCGCCCCACCCCTCCAGGTATCCAGAGACTCGTCAAGTACATATATCGGCAGGTTTCGCCACCGTTTTAGAGCCTCGTGGCTTTGCCGACAAGTATCAGACTCGTGGCAATCTCTTGCACGGCCCGCTTGAGTGTGCTGGCGCGTGCCGGCTGGTGTGAACGTTTCTGTACCAGGCCGGTTTGACCGGGCTAAAGGGGCGCGCGCGATTGCCGATATGATGAATGGACACGATATGACACGGTTCGGAACGACACGGTTCGAAGGAGCGTTGCACGACGATGGCAAATAGACGCGCAACCAAGAAGAAGCAGGCAAAGAGACGAGCCGAGGCAAGGCGCGTGAAAAGCGAGAAGGAGCACCAGATCAGCCTCTGCATGATCGTGAAGAATGAGGAGGAGTTCCTCCCCGGTTGCCTCGACAGCGTCAAGGGCGTTGTCGATGAGATAGTCATCGTTGACACCGGCTCCACCGACTGCACCGTGGAGATCGCCCGCCAGTATGGCGCGAAGGTATACCACTACGAGTGGAACGACGACTTCGCCGCGGCCCGCAACGAGAGCCTGAAGCACGCGACGTGCGGGTGGATACTCGTGCTCGATGCGGATGAGCGTCTCGACGCGTCTTCAGGGGCGGCGCTGAAGGCGGTCGCCTGCGGGCACGCGCCCAAGGCCATGTACGGGTGCCGCATCGTGAACGTCGGGGAATCGGGCAAGGTGACCGAGCACGTCGCTCCCAGGTTCTTTCCCGGGGGTGGCCTCGTCGCTTACAAGGGGTTCATCCACGAGCAGCCTAAACCTG